>CAJXPR010000135.1 GCA_913058135.1 uncultured Gammaproteobacteria bacterium | reverse complement strand
CTGCCTGTCTCGTGGGCTCGGAGATGTGTATAAGAGACAGGCCTTAAGCCAGTTGCATACCTGGTCGCGGGTGACCTGGCAATCAGCCTGGGCAAAAATATCCATCATCTGCTGGTCGCTGTAGTCGAAAGCATATCGCAGGCGTCTCAGTACATCATTGTTGATCATGAACCGGCTCCCGAAAAGACGATACGCAGCCGCTGCCCGTTGAACTCGACGATGTCACCGGCGACAATCTTTTTGCGCTTCTGGATTTCAACAACATCATTAACACGCACCAGTCCATCGGCGACCACGGCTTTGGCTTCGGCACCACTACCGACCAGACCCTCGAACTTGAGAATTTTATAAAGCTCGACCGGCACCGTATTGACTTCGACATCAACGGTTGCCGATGGTTGCAGACTTTCCAGGTTTGCGGGGGTATTGCTGATCATAAGGCTACACTTCTCTGAATTGGTTCGCTCAAGGCTGCGCCGTGAGTTGAATGCCGTCGGCGCGAATTTCAATCACACCCTGCTTATACAGACGTCCGATGCTTTTTTTGAAAGCGGCTTTGCTCAGGCGAAACAGGCGCGCGATTTCATCAGGGGACGACTTGTCATGCACCGGGGCAAAACCACCCTGCTTTTTGAGATAGGCGACAATGATCGCGCCCTGTTCGTCCAACACCTCTACCGCGGGTCGCAACGACAGATCAATGCGCCCATCGGGACGCACATGCTTGATAAAACCCTTGAGACTCTGGCCAAAGCTGAGCCGCTGCGTGACGTCTGCGCTGTGCAGTACGCCCCAGTGTTGGTGATTGATAATCGCCTTGAAGCCCAGGTCTGTCGTGTTGGCAATGATCAGGTTGACCGGCTGCCCGGTGTTAAAACGATGAGGTTTGTCGTCATCAAGGAACTTGTCAATTTTTGACGAAGCCACGATACGGCCATGTACCTTGTCGACGTAAATGTATACCAGGTAGGAACGACCTTCTTCCATGGGCCGATGCTGCTCCATGAACGGCACCAGCAGATCTTTTTCCAGACCCCAATCGAGGAATGCCCCTACCGCATTGCGATCCACCACGGGCAGATAGGCAAACTGACCGACGGTGGCCTTGGGCATCTGCGTGCTTGCCACCGGCCGATCTTCACTGTCCAGGTAAACAAACACCTTGATGTCGTCGCCGACGGAGACCCCCGCCGGCACGTGCCGGCGCGGCAACAGCACGCGCTCGCCCTCACCGGCCCCCAGGTGCACGCCAAAATCCGCGAATTCAATAACTTGTAAGGTATAGACCTTGCCCAGCTGCAACATGTCACACTCAAATAATCAGGTTTTGCTGATTATACAGACAATCGGCCGGCAAACCTTGATCATTTCCGCCATCCCTGGCCTGCTGCACGATGCCGGTCAGGCAGCGGGATAATAGGTTTCGGCACCCGGCCCGACCGGCAGCCCGAGCACAAATACCCAGAGATAAAACAGGATGACCCAGAAAATGAAGAAAAATATCGAAAACGGCAACATGGTCGCAATCATGGTGCCAATGCCGATATTTTTGTTGTAACGCGTGGCCCAGGCCAGAATCAGGCCGAAATAGCTCATCATCGGCGTGATGATGTTGGTGGTGGAGTCACCTATGCGATAGGCCGCCTGAATAAGCTCTGGCGCGTAGCCCACCAGCATCAGCATGGGCACAAACACCGGGGCTGTTACCGCCCACTGCGCTGACGCAGAGCCGAGCATCAGATTGACAAAGCAGCACATGATGATGAAAAACAGGAACACCAGCGGACCGGTCAGCTCCGCGCTGATCAGAAACTCGGCTCCGGTCACTGCGGTGATGACACCGAGATTGGTCCAGCCAAAAAACGCTACAAACTGTGCGGCAAAGAACACCAGCACCACATAGAGGCCCAGGGTAGAAACTGCCGAGGCCATGGCATCGATCACGTCACGATCGTTGCGCATGGTGCCGGTGACACGACCATAGGCAAAGCCGGTGACCAGAAAAAACAGAAAAATGAACGCCACAATACTGCGGAAAAATGGTCCGGCGCCGCCGTCGACCGGATCACGCAGAGGCGCATCCGCAGGCACGGCCAGCAGGGCAATCAGCCCGAGGACCAGCAACGCTGCCACGCCGGCGGCCAGCAAGCCCTTGCGTTCAACCGGCTTGAGCCTCTCCATGCTGCTGCCGTCGAGCACGCTGGGGTCAGCGTGGCTGTCGTCATAGTCACCCAGCTTGGGCTCAACGATAAAAATCGTCACCAGTGAACCGACGGCGGTAATCAGAAACGTGCTGACCGCCATAAAATACCAGTTGGCGGTTGCATAAACTTCGTATTCAGAGTCAATCAAACGCGCCGCTTCCTGGGTAATCCCGGCCAGCAGCGGATCCACCGTACCGATCAGCAAATTGGCGCTATAGCCACCAGAGACACCGGCAAACGCTGCCGCCATACCAGCCAGGGGGTGGCGGCCGAGAGCCAGAAATATGGCACCTGCCAACGGCACCAACACCACGTAGCCCATCTCCGATGCCGTATTGGAGATGACACCGGCAAAAACGATGGCAACCGTGACCACGTGGCGGGGTGCACTCAGGACAATACCGCGCACCATGGCGGAGAGCAGACCTGATTTTTCGGCAATTCCAACCCCGAGCATGGCCACCAGCACCACACCCAGCGGCGCGAAATTGACAAAATTGCTCACCAGATTGCCCAGAATCCGGCGCAGTCCTTCAGCATTGAGCAGGCTCACCGCCTCAATCGTGGCTCCCTCTGCCGCCGATGGCCGGGGATCCAGAACCGAGACACCCAGCGCCCCGAAAAGGCCGGATAACAACACCATGCCAAAGGCCAGCAGTGCAAACAGGGTAACGGGATGGGGCAGCAGGTTACCAAGCCACTCGACACTGTCCAGGAAACGGGTAAACCAGCCCCGTTTGGCGAGCTTTTCTGTATTGCCCTGGGGCATTCTCAGTCCTCTTGATTCGCGGGCCAGGTCAACTGAAAGGCGGGATCGTTACCAATTGACACAAAATAGCTGTACGATTTTTCTAAAGCTTTCGTAAACCCTGCCGTTTACTGTCTTGCAGCGCCCCCCTACACCTGAAATTGACGGCGCGGAATCAGTCAGAAACCCGTGCCTCACCGTCAGGCCACATTATCAAACATTTTTATGCAGAGAAAGCTCATGACTTCCATTTCAACCCGTACCTTCCTACGCCGATCCCTGATCATCGGTTTACTGTCAATTTTTGCCGCAGCGTCTGCGCAGGCACAACAGATTGCCAAGAGCGATGGTGGTGGCGATGCCATTGCCCGCTTTGTGATGAACTTTGGTCGTTTCATCGATTGGCCGGAAGCCGCCTTCAGTGGCGCTGACAGCGACCTGCGCGTGTGCGTGCTGGGCGAAAACGAACTGGGTCGCTCTCTCGATCAGCACGTCAATGGCAAGCGCGCCGGCGACCGGACTATCTCTGTCAGCAACCTGGCAGGCAGCGACCTGGCGGCCGCTCGCGAATGTCACATCGTTTACGTCAGCACCAGTGAGACGGGCCGTACTGCCGAGATCACCGGCGCGGTTGCCGGCGCACACGCGCTGACTGTCAGTGAAATCACCAACTTTCCGGAAGACGGCGGCATGATCGGCCTGAGTGGTGAACGCGGTGACCGCATCGCCATCCGTATGAACCGGACTCTGATTGAGAGCACCGGCCTGAACGTTCGCGAACAGCTTATGCGCGCTATTCAGTGAGGGTGTAAACCACACGACTGCCGCTGGAGGACTAAACCGTGTTAAAAATGAACTGGAGTCTGAAATGGAAAGTGCTGACGGGTGTCACACTGACCAGTACGGTGGCGGTAGTGATATCGACTGCTATCTTCGTCGCAATCGAGTTGCAGCGCCTTGATCAGAGGCTGGAAACGCAGGCGCTGACCACCGCTCGACTGATCGGCGCCAATACCACCGGCGCACTGGCTTTCTTCGACGATGCATCGGCGACGGAAACGTTGCGCGCACTGGATCTCAATGAAAGCATTATGGCCGCTGTTCTGTTCGACGACAGCGGCAGTCCTTTTGCTGAATTTGTCGCCGATGGTCAGAGCGGCGGCGCACTGCCGCAGAGCCCTGGCCGGCAGGAAGTGGTGCAGCGGCCCGAACTTGGTTTTCTGGAACTGAACGAGCCAGTGACCATGGATGGCGATGTTATCGGCACGTTATATATGCGCGTTAGTCTGGCAGAGCGCCAGCAGGTAGTCAGTACCTATACCATGTCATTCATCCTGATCGTTCTGGGTGTTGCGGCGTTGGCGCTGGCCATCTCTTTCGTGATTCAGCGCTCCATTGTGCGTCCGGTTTCGGCGGTGGTAGATGCATTGCGCGACATGGCTGAAGGCGAAGGGGATCTGACCAAACGCATTCATGTGTCCAGTAACGACGAAGTGGGCGAACTGGCGCACTGGTTCAATGTGTTTGCTGCACGTGTTAATGATGTGGTCGGCAAGTTCAAGGAATCGGCCATCAACCTTAGCGCAGCTGCTGAACAGCTGTCAGGCACCATTACCAAGACCTCGGCCGGTGCTTTGCGGCAGCAAAGCGAGATCGAGCACGTGGCCAAGGCCATGTCGGAGATGTCGACAACGGTCGAGGAAGTTGCGCGCAATGTCGGCATGGCCGCCAACGATGCCCAGCAGGCTGATGACGAGTCCACCAAGGGTGCTGACGTTGTGACCCAGACCATGGGTGCCATCAATGCACTGGCACTCGACATTGACCAGGCCTCGGAAGTGATCACCAATCTGCAGAAAGAGACTGACAGTATTGGTTCGGTACTGGATGTGATTCGGGGCATTGCCGAGCAGACCAACCTGCTGGCACTGAACGCGGCCATCGAAGCGGCACGTGCCGGCGAGCAGGGCCGTGGTTTCGCAGTGGTAGCAGACGAAGTTCGTACGCTGGCCAGCCGCACCCAGGCCTCAACCGAAGAAATCCAGAACATGATCACCAAACTGCAGACGGGTGCCAACCAGGCTGTACAGGTCATGGTCAAGGGCAAGGAGCAGGCGGCTTCCAGCGTTGATCACGCCAGCCGTGCCGGACAATCGCTGCAGAATATTACCCGGGCAGTATCGGTGATCAAGGATATGAGCAATCAGATCGCCAGCGCGTCGGAAGAACAGTCTGCCGTCAGTCTGGAGATCAATCGCAATATCAACAACATCTCCGATGTAGCCAATGAAACCGCGACCGGTTCACGCGAAATCAGCACCGGTGCCAACGAACTGGCACGACTGGCGGCTGAGCTGCAAAAACTGGTCGGCCATTTCAAATGCGACGAGCAGGGTCAGTATCGCGCCTGACGCAATTGGCTGAACCCGGCAGTCAGGGTGTCGCGGTTACAAACTGCGGCGCCTGCCAGGCATCCAGTTCACGCTCCAGCTCAGCCGCCAGGCTGAGCAGCGTGGCTTCGGACCATGGCAAACCCACCACGCTTATCCCCAACGGCAAATTACCACTGAACGTTGCCGGCACCGTGATCGACGGATAGCCTGAAATGGCGGCCGGTCCGGACGTACCAAAGCCAAACCCGTCGCCGCTGTCAGGATCTATCGGCCAGGCTTTGCTATACGACGGCAGGATGATGGCATCTGCACCCTGCACCTGCAGGAACTCATTGAGCATGGCTTCGGCCAGTTCGCGACTGGTGGCAAGTGCTGCCTGGTAGGACGCCATATCAGTATCGAGATCAATTGCCGCGGACTGCTCCAGATATTCCTGCCCGAACGGCCCTAATGCCTCTTCATCGCGGGCATTGTTGAAGGCCACCAGCTCGGCGAAACTGTTGACCTCGTCAGCCACCCCATAGTCCTGCAACCATTGCTCCAGGTCCCGGCGGAACTCATAGATCAACACTTCAAATTCAGCGGCACCCATCTCACGTGGCGGCTGCCACTCGGTAAGCTGGACGACTTCAACACCCCGTGACTCGAACATCGCCGTGAGTTGTTCAAATACCGGTGTAAATGCGGGCTCCCGCTCATCATAGGCTCTTACCAGCACCACTTTCTGCAGATCCGGCGTCTGATCGACACTATAGACCAAGGGTCGGGCAAAGCGATCCCGCGCTTCTGACGTCAACATGCCATCCAGCAACAGCGCCGCGTCAAACACATTACGTGCCATGGGCCCGGCTATGTCCTGGGCGCTGGCAATGGGTATGATGCCGTCGCCGGACACACTGCCACGGGTGGGCTTGATGCCGACAATGCCGTTGATGGCCGCCGGGCACATGATGGACCCGTCGGTTTCCGTACCCACCGCCAGCAACGTCATGTCAGCCGCCACGGCGACCGCCGAGCCTGCACTGGAGCCACAGGGTGTGTGCGTCAGCAGATGCGGATTGCGGGTTTGCCCGCCCAATGCCGACCAGCCGCTGATGGAATTCTGGCCCCGGAAGTTTGCCCACTCTGACAGATTGGCTTTGGCCAGGATAATGGCGCCGGCTTCACGCAACTGCGCCACCAGCGCCGCATCCCGATCAGTCAGATGTCCCCGCAGGGCCAGGGCACCTGCGGTCGTGGGCATATCATCTGCCGTCGCGATATTGGCCTTCAGTACCACCGGTAGTCCATGCAGGGCCGACCTGCGGGTGCCCGCCGCACGCTCCACGTCCAGCGCCCTGGCCTGCACCAGTGCATCGGCATTGACATCGATGATGGCGGCCAGCTCGTGCCCCTGCCGATTGTCGCGATCGATATTGTTCAGATAGTAGGTTACCAACACCTCACTGCTCAATTCACCCCGGTCCAGCGCACTCAGGACAGAGCGCGCATCCATCCATCCGGGCAGCTCTGCTGGCTGTTCGCTGCAGGCTGACAAAAACAGCAAAGTACCCAGCAATACTGATCGTCGACACAATACCATTTTGTCACCTTCTTAAAGCGCAGTTGGAAAAACCGGCGGGGATCACCAGGTGATTGATCATAGAGGGCTTTTTCTGAGGTTGCCAGTCCGTTTCCCATTCTTTCCCGCATACGTTATCCTCAAAGCCAAAATAACAGCTCAGGTGTCGTCGTGACATTGATCACCAGCACTACCACAGCTCTCTACAGAACTGGCACCGGCCGGCATCCCATGCTCGCCGCCCTGCTCCTTGTCGTCGTATTCATCTGTCTGGCAGCGACACCCGGGCGGGTCCATGGCCATGGCAGTGTGGTTGACGAAGGTGACGGTTGCGTCATCCAGTTCGGTTTCTACAGCGCCCACTTCTCCATGTTCCAGCCTGGCGCCTCCGGCCACCAGGGCTTCTGTGAGGACATACCCGAGATCGGTGAAAGCGTTTTTGTCATGGAATACCGGCATGATTCCATGCGCGAGGTGCCTCTGGAGTTCCGGATCATGCACAACAACAGCGGCCTGGGTCGTTTTGTGCGCTGGCAAGACATAGACGCGATGCCCAGCGACCAGTTGAGCAGCGACACCGTGTTCCTGCAATCACTGCCGCCTCAGCGCGACGGCGTTGCCCGGGTGATGCATAATTTTCAGACGCCCGGTGATTACATCGGCGTTGTCAGCATTCCTCACCCCAGCGAAGATATTCTCTATCATGCGGTCTTTCCATTCAGGGTCGGCGCATCTGTCTGGTCAAACTGGCCCCTGGGATTGCCGGTGCTGGCGCTGCTCTGGATTGCTTTCAGACGCGTGCGTCACAAAACCCGTGTATATGGAGCCGAGCATGAAACTGCCTGAACGTCTTCGGTTTGCATTCATCATCGCCGGCTTTGCCGCCGCTGTTTTTACCAGGCCCGGGACGGCTGCAGAAACCCTGACTGAAGTGAGCCAGCCAGCAGGCCTGCACGTATCCATGTACAGTGAGCTGGAGCCGCTGACCATCAATCAGATGCACAGCTGGATCATAGAAGTGCGAGACGCCCAGGGCGAACCTGTTGCTGATGCAGTGATTCGCGTCGAGGGCGGCATGCCTCTGCACAATCACGGCCTGGCGACCAGTCCCCAGGTGACCGGGCAGGGCGAAGGCCGCTATCAGCTGCAGGGCATGCGCTTCCACATGAATGGTGACTGGGAACTGAGACTGCAGATAGAACATGACGGCACGACTTATCGAACTGTGTTCAACCTGACACTTTAGTGATCATGACCTTTATGCGACACAAAAAACTGACAGCACTAACGCTTGTGGCGAGCCTGGCCGCAGCACTGGCCTATCTGGCCTGGCAACAGGTGCCGATGCCGCTTCCGGCACGCTGGAGTCAGGCAGAGGTCGGGATGCTGCAGTCGCTGGCACTGCACAATCTGGCGCCCATGCCACCTGACCCGGGCAATGCGGTTGCCGATAATCCGGACGCGGCCGAACTTGGTCATCACCTGTTTTTTGATACCCGATTAAGCGCTGATGGCAATGTTGCCTGTGCCACCTGCCATCAGCCCGAACATTATTTCACCGATCAGCGGCCGCTTGCTGTGGGGCTGGCAACGGTTGAACGCAACACCATGGGCCTGGCGGGGGTTGCCTACAGCCCCTGGTTTTTCTGGGACGGCCGTAAAGACAGTTTGTGGGCTCAAGCCCTGGAGCCATTGGAAAATCCCCTGGAGCATGGCAGTAATCGCAACGACATCGCCGCCCTGATCAGATCCGATGCCAACTATCAGCAGCATTATCGCAGCGTATTCGCGCAGGATCCTGACCAACAATCCGACGATCAGGTCTTCGCCAATGTCGGTAAGGCGCTGTCGGCTTCCAGACTGGCAACATAGTGGTCAAACGGCGTGG
>CAJXPR010000134.1 GCA_913058135.1 uncultured Gammaproteobacteria bacterium | reverse complement strand
AGTAGATCGTCGGCAGCGTCAGATGTGTATAAGAGACAGTATCAACGCAGACTTATGCCCGGGGCCACGCCGTTTGACCACTATGTTGCCAGTCTGGAAGCCGACAGCAGCCCGGTGCTGGCCGGAAACAACTACCTGAACAAAGATGAACTGGCCGGACTGCGCCTGTTTATCGGCAAAGCACAATGCGCGAACTGCCACAACGGACCGCTGTTTACCAACAATTCATTCCACAACACCGCCGTACTTTCTGCACCAGGGCTATTGCCAGCACTGGGCCGTGCAGAGGGGCTGCGCCGCGCCCAGGCTGACCCGTTCAACTGTCTGGGTGAATTCAGTGATGCCGATCCTGGCGATTGCCAGGAACTGCGCTTTGCACGGGGTGGTGATGAGATGATCGGTGCGCAGCGTGCTCCCAGTTTGCGTGACGTCAGCAAAACCGCACCCTATATGCACGCTGGCCAGATGAGCACACTTGCCGAGGTGATTGAGCACTACAACCAGGCTGACCTGGCGATGGTGGGACATAATGAGGCCAAACCACTGAATCTGCGCGCTGTGGAGAAAAAACAGCTGGAAAGTTTTCTGCGCAGTCTCACCGCGCCGCTGGCCACTGATGCACGCTGGCTTGAACCGCCGGCCTCACTAACAACCACGCAGCGAGTGACAAAATAGACATCCTTATACTCGACTGGCTGCAGCGCAATCGCGAAATGGCCATCTACCTTGTTCCGCTGTTCGCTTTTGCCGAAGCCTGTGTGGGTATCGGCCTGCTGATCTCTGGCGCGATACTGGTGGCGGTGGGTTCGTTATTGCTGGCCAATGATATCGCCGGGCTGGGGCAGATCATGCCATTGGCGCTGGCGGGGGCCCTGCTTGGCGACCATGTAGGTTTTTATACCGGCCGCTGGGTCGGCCCGCGCTTTCATCGTTTGGGCTTCGCGCAGAAACATCGGGCAAAACTGCAAAAATCCGAAGCCATGATTCTTCGTTACGGCCCTTATGCGATTTTTATCGGCCGTTTTCTGCCTGCGATCCGCAGCCTGATTCCAGCCATGCTGGGCATGAGCGGATTCGACGCCAGGCATTATTCGGCCCTGGATGTTGCGGCCTGCGTGCTTTGGTCGGGCTGTCTTGGGGCCATACTGTGGGCCATTGAAAACATGGTAGGCTAGCAGGCCCTGGCACTCCCGCAATCGAACCGAGACCATGAATGCACGCAAACGCTTATTGATCATTTATACCGGTGGCACCATCGGCATGCAGCAGACACCCTCAGGACTCGCACCGGCACGGGACCTGGCGGCCGACATCCAGCATATGCCTGAACTCGGGCAGGCCTTTCAGACGCATCCTCCGGTGCTGGAAACGCTGAGCTATGAGCCATTGCTGGACAGTTCTGACATGACGCCAGGGCGTTGGGTGCAGATTGCCCGGGACATTCTGCAGCGCTATCAACACTTCGACGGGTTTGTCGTGCTGCATGGTACGGACACACTGGCATACACGGCCTCAGCGCTCAGCTTCTTCCTGGAGCGCTCCGACAAACCAGTGGTGATTACCGGTTCGCAATTGCCCTTTGGCTGGCCACGCAGTGATGCGCGCAACAACCTGATCTCGGCGCTGGAGATTGCTGCCAACATGCCGGAGGCCATGACTCAGGTCTGTGTGGTATTCGGTTCCCGGATACTGCGCGGCAATCGCGCCACCAAAGTGTCCGCCAAAGCCTACGATGCTTTTGACTCTCCCCGTTATCCCCACCTTGGCGCGATCGGCATTGACGTCGAGTACAATCGCCGCCGACGCTTCCCAGTGGCATTCGGCAATTTTGCCAAACAGGGCCGGCTGCCGCCCGATGACGCCGTGGCCCTGGTTCGGCTGTTCCCCGGCTTCAGCGCCAGCACCTTGCGCGCGATCTGCAGCAACAGCAACCTGGGTGGCATCGTGCTGGAAGCCTATGGTGCGGGCAATGGCCCGAGTCAGAACCCGGCATTCAGGGAGGCCATCGCCGAAGCCGTGCAACGCGGCGTCGTGGTGGTCGTGGTGTCCCAGCCACTGGACGGTATTGTGCGCATGAGCAGTTATGCCGCTGGCAATGCGCTGGCGCGTGCCGGCGCCATCAGCGGTCGGGACATGACCACGGAAGCGGCCCTGACCAAACTGTACTACCTGATCGCACTGGGATACAGTGCTGATAATATTGCCAAAAAGATGAAAACACCGATCGCCGGCGAGATGCGCCGCTAATCGGCTGAACGTATATGCCCGGCTTTTACTGTTTACAGAGGTCATCATGAATAACACACTAAGAAGCATTATTTCCGCCGGACTGCTCGCCTTGATGCTGTCCTGCTCACCGGCGAATGAGCCAACACCGCCACCAGTAGCAGACACGCAGTCATCGGCTGAGCAGGCCACACCGGCCGAGACGCCGGCAGCAATAGACGACTTTTTTGCTGAATTCACCGACCAATGGGTACGTGCCAATCCCAATCTGGCCATCAGCACCGGCTATTTTGATGGCGACCTGCAGGACCAGCTGGAACAGCAGGTCACCCCGCTGACGCTTGAGCAGGAACAACGCATCATTGCCCTGGCCCACGAGGGACTGGCACAGCTTGACCGCTATGATCTGACGCAGGAAAGCGATACCGTGCGTATCTCGGCCGATGTCATGCGCTGGTCCCTGCAACGCGTGATCGACAACGAAGCCTTTCTGGACTTTGAGTTTCCACTGCAGCAGATGAACGGTGCCAACGTGGGGCTGGTTAATCAGTTGACCGTGGTGCACCCGCTACGCTCAGCCAACGACGCAGAAAACTATTTGACGCGGTTGCAGTTGCTCGATGACCGGATGCGCGAAGCCACTGCGGAGGCGGCGCGCCGTTCCGATACTGGCATTGTCCCGCCCACCTTCATTTTGCAGACCACCATCGATCAGATGGACCGTTTTGTTTCCGACACACCCCGCGACAATCCGCTGGCCACGACACTGTTCAGCAAGACCGCCAACGTTGAGGAACTGACAGAAGATCAGCGCATTCAATTGCTGGAACGCGCCGCGAGCATTGTTGAAGAAGAAGTCTATCCGGCCTGGCGCGACGCCATTGATGAATTGCAATCACAATTGTCGGGGTCTACCAATGATGCCGGCCTGTGGGCCATCGAAGGTGGCGATGAATACTACGCGGCGCAGCTCAAACGTTTTACCACCACTGATCTGACCGCCGATGAAATTCATCAGATTGGTCTGCGCGAGGTGGCCCGTATCGAATCGCAGATGGATACTCTGATGCGTCAGATCGGCCTGACCGAGGGCACCGTGGAGGAACGCTCGGCGATACTGCAAGAACGCCTTGCCTATCCGAACACAGACGAAGGCCGGGCCGCGCTGATGGATGACATCGAAGTCTATCTGCGCGATGCTGAAGCCCGGTCCGAAAGCCTGTTCGATAACAGGCCGACCACGCCCGTCATTGCCCAGCCCTACCCCGAGTTCCGCTGGGAAAATGCTGCTGCCTCCTATACGTCACCACCGCTGGACGGTTCGCGCCCGGGTATTTTCCAGATGCCATTGCGCGAGGATCGTCTGAGCAACTTCACCCTGCGCACTCTGGTTTATCACGAAACCGTGCCAGGTCATCACTTCCAGATAGCCTTGATCACCGAGAATGATGAGTTGCCGCGTTTTATGCAGATACGGGCCTTCGGCGGCATCTCGGCCAGCTCCGAAGGCTGGGCACTTTATGCGGAACGGCTGGCAGCAGAAGAAGGCTGGTACGAAGATGATATTGAAGGCCTGCTGGGGCAGCTGGATTCCGAGTTGTTCCGCGCCCGCCGTCTGGTGGTCGATACCGGCCTGCACGCCAAGCAGTGGACACGCCAGCAAGCCATCGACTACGGCATTCCGCCCAGCGAAGTCGATCGTTATGTAGTCTACCCGGGCCAGGCTACCTCCTACATGATTGGTCAGTTGCGCATCATCGAGTTGCGCGAACGGGCACGCGAGGCGCTGGGCGACCGCTTTTCCATGCAGGATTTCCATAACGTTGTGCTCGACCTGGGCGTAGTGCCACTAACGGTGCTGGAACGCGAAGTTGATGCTTACATTGCTGCGGCAAGCGAGGTTTGATGATGAAAAGAATTATCTCTGTTGCGGCTCTCGGTATTCTGGCTGGCAATGGCGTGCTGTGGTCTGCGGCGAATGCCGATGAACAGGCCTTGCACGCAATTGCTGCGGCAACCTCGGCACAACGCCTGGAGCAGGACATCACCACGCTGGCCGGCTTTGGCACCCGTCACACCTTATCAGACACCGAATCGGATACTCGCGGTATTGGCGCCGCCCGGCGCTGGATCAAGGCCGAATTCGACCGCATCTCGGCCGACTGCGGTGGTTGTCTGGAAGTGTTCTACGTCAGTGATATTGTGTCGGGTACCGCACGCGTGCCGGACCCGGTAGAAGTAGTCAACGTCATCGCCATCCAGCGTGGCAGCGAGCAGCCCGCGCGTTTTGTGATGATGAGCGGCGACATTGACAGCCGCGTCAGCGACATCATGAATTCAAGCAGTGACTCACCCGGCGCCAATGACAACGCCACCGGCATGGCCGGTACCATTGAGGCAGCGCGGGTACTGAGCCAGTACAGTTTCCCCGGATCGATTATCTATGCCGGCCTGTCCGGCGAAGAACAGGGGCTGAATGGCGGCGCCATTCTGGCGGCCCATGCCCGCGAGAACAACTGGGATATAAAGGCGGTTATCAACAATGACATGATTGGCAATATCCGTGGCATCAACGGTGTCATCAACAACACCACAGCACGGGTTTTTTCAGAAGGTACGCGGTATGTGGAGACTGAGGACGAAGCACGCCAGCGCCGCTTTCAGGGCGGCGAAGTCGATTCCGCGTCACGCAATATGGCGCGTTACATCGACGACATGGCTGACCGCTATATTCCCAACCTCGACGTGATGATGGTTTACCGTCTGGATCGTTTTGGTCGCGGCGGTCACCACCGGCCCTTCAATGAAGCGGGTTTCCCGGCGGTACGCATCATGGAAACCAATGAGAACTACAACTGGCAACATCAGGACATTCGCGTAGAGGACGGTATCGCCTATGGTGATGTGCTGGAGCATGTTGACTTTGACTACGCTGCCAAACTCACTGCGCTCAATGCCGTGACCATGGCAGCCATGTCCTGGGCGCCCGCACCGCCGACCAACGTCAGCATCAGCGGCCAGGTCAGTCCGCACACCACGCTCAGCTGGGACAAAGTGCCTGGTGCCACGCAGTACCGACTGCACTGGCGGCTGACCACCGAGCCGCAATGGACGCACTCACGCACCGTGGGCGATGTTGATGAGTTCACCCTGGAAAACGTTGTCATCGACAACTACTTCTTTGGCGTGTCCAGCATATCGGCCAGCGGCGTGCAGAGCCCTGTGGTATTCCCAGGCCCCGCCGGCGCTTTTTAGAAATGACTACTGGCCCGGGTGGTAAGTGCGTACTGCCCGGGCTTCCACATCGTCGCGGTAGTACGCAACGTCCTTGAATTCCCGGTCTACATAACGCTGTGCCTGGTCGTCAAAATGCGGCGAGGCCGGATCCGAACTCTGACCACCGGCCAACAGACTTTTGGCGCGGACCCGGTCGCCAAACTCGACGACGGCAACAAAGCTGTTGCCCGATGAACCATAAATGCGATTGGTACCGGGATACGCGCGCGCACCGAAAGAAGCCAGCGCCCCCCACCGCGACGATGCCATGCCCACCGGCAGACTGGGCGCATTGTCACTGTAGGGGTGATCTATATCGCCGGTGATACGCTGATAGCGATTGATGTCGCCCCAGGGTGTGTTCCAGGTGCCGAAGGCCTCGGTGAGTTGCAACAGCGTGGCACTGAACACCGATAATCGGTCCACCGGGTCGCTGTCGGTGCCAAGCCAGTTGATCTGCTCCATCTGACTCAGCCCGGTCGGGGTGTCTATGTCTCGCGCAGCATTCATGCCATAGAAGTGCGCCAGGGTCATGCCCACCGAATCGGTGCTGACCCGGCTATCCCAGCTTCGCAACGCCTCTATAGGCTGTTCCAGGTCGGGCCAGTCTGCCTCCAGCGCTTCCCAGGCGTTGATCAACCCCGGTACCAGCTGTTCAAAGCCGTTGATGTAGGGGTCGTAAGCCAGCGTTATCAGCGAATCAATGGTCATGTCGGACGCGTTTTCCAGCAATCGCACCGCCTGCAGCCCTCGGAAATTCTCAGCCTCTGGCGCCATGTAGGGAGGGAAATCGTCCGCACGCGGGCTGGCTTCTCCGGCCATGGTAAATGGCGTCCCATTGGTGTTCTGCAGCCAGCCACTGGGCGGGTTCACCATCATGACGGTCTCTTCTACCTCATGCACACCCTGCCAGTCGGTGGCCGGGTTGCTGGCATCGACCGGCTGTGAATAGTCAAACTGTGTGTCCCGCCGCGGCATGAAGTTGCCATGGAAATAGGCAATGTTGCCTTCCGCATCAGCAAACACGGTGTTGTTGGACGAGTTGGTGCGAATGTCCATCATGTCCATGAACTCGTCATAGTTGGCGGTTTTCATGCGCAGATACGACTGACGCAGGGCATCGACTGAATTCCAGTTGATACGTGTGACCACCCATCTGTCGTCCAGCATATGGGTCACCGGCCCCTGATGCGTCATGTAACGCGGGAAACTGCGCGTCTGCATAACACCTTCCTCATCGCGGTAATTGAGTGTGATATCGGACACCTCGATAGGGCGCAGCTCATCTCCGTAACGATAGAAAAGGGCATCGTCTTCCTGCACAATGTCATGGACAAATTCATCCATAAAATCGGCACCGGTGGAGGTATGCATCCAGCCTGTGGTTTCGTTGAAGCCCTGATAGATGAAGAACTGTCCCCAGGTCGCGGCCCCATAAGCGTTCAGGCCCTCGTCACTGACCACATGATACTCGCCGCGAAAGAAGAAACTGGTATGCGGGTTAATCAACAGCATGGCATCGCCCGAGGCCGTGCGTGAACCTGCCAGCGCGAATCCGTTGGAACCGGCCGGTTCGTCATTGATGGTTTCGGCCAGGGCTGGTGCCAGCTGCGCCACTGCGGCGGGCTCAGCGCCCTGATAGAATGCTTCAATACCACGCAGGGGGATCTGTTCGATATCACCCCCGATGGAACCCTCGAAGAAATAAAATGGCATCCATGGTTCAAAGCGGGTCAGCAAGGCCGGCTGCACCTCCGGATGAGTCATAAGGTAGTAGTTCAGGCCATCGGCAAAGGCGTCGCTCAATGCCTGCAGCCAGGCAGGTGCCGCTGCATAGGCGTCGCGGGCCTCTGCTTCGCTCATATACAGTCGGGCGCGCAGATCACTGTATAGCGCCGATTCACCTTCCACTTCCGCCAGCCGGCCAATTGCCCAGGTATAGTTACGTTCGATACGCGGAAAGTCATCTTCGGCCTGTGCATATAAAAAGCCGAATACGGCCTCAGCATCGGTTTCCGCATAGATGTGTGCGACACCATAATCATCACGCATGATGGTCACCTGGTCAGCGATGCCTTGCAGCCGCTGCAGCTCAGAACCGACGCTGTCAGACTCGGGGGTCGAGCAGGCCGGCAACAATACCAGCAGTGCCAATAGCAACAGGCTCTGGCGAATGGCATGCAAGCGTCTAGTGATGGGGAACATGGCGGAACTCCGTTATTGTTGTTTTGCAGCAGTCTCTGGACTGGCAGCAGAATATTTTTCAGTAATGATGTAGCAGATAAAACCCAGTGTGATAATGACAGCGGCCGCGACGGCTTCCTGTGGCCGGTTGAAGGCAATAAAGGTCAGCGTCCAGATCATGATGGCACTGTAAATCATTGGCGGCAACGGGAAAAGCCAGGTCCGGTAGCTCCCTTCCTGCCGGTCTGCGCCCTTTTTGTAACGCAGGACAAATACTCCAAGGACTGTGGCCAGCGAACTGAGCCCGAGAATGAATCCCGAGAACACCAGCACCGATTCAAATGTCGAGGTCACAATGAACAGAATGGTGAGTCCCCCCTGGGTGTAAACGGCCGCTCGCGGAACGCCACTGCTGTTGCGTACGGCCAGCAAACGGAATAAACGGAAATCCTCACCCATGACCTGCAACACACGCGGTCCGGCCATCAGCATGGCACTGACAGTCGAGATAAGCAGCAGCGACAACACGCCGCCCATCACCAGTGCACCGGTTGTGCCAAAGGTTGCCTGCGCAACAACCACACCAATCTCCAGGCGACCTTCCAGCTCGGCCATCGGCACCGCATACAGGAACGCAGCATTAAGCGCCAGGTACAACAAAATGACAATGGCGGTGCCACCAATCAGTACCAGCGGTACCGAGCGCGCCGGGTTCTCTATCTCGCCGGTAATATAGGTGGCCGAGTTCCAGCCGGTATAGGCGTAGTTGACATAAATCAGGGACACGGCAAAGGCGCTGCTCAGCAACAAAGTGCCGTCCCCCGCTGTTGGCAACAAATTGACCTGCTGCGGCGCTTGCACGGTGACGCCGACCAGACCGACAAAACCGACAATCAACAACACTTTGAGTACCGTGAACCAGTTCTGCAGTCCGCCGCTGGCTTTGTGGCTGCGCCCATGCACAAAAGTCACCACGGCCACCAGGATCAGTGCTGCCGCCATTCTGTTGATCGGGAACAGGTGACTTGCCGACGAATCCAGATAGGCGGCGAACGTCATCGCGGCCAGCGCTGTGGGTGCTGCGAAGCCTACCGTCAGCGACACCCAGCCAGAGACAAAACCGATGGACGGGTGATAGAGCTGACTGAGGACTGTCTCTTATACACATCTCCGAGCCCACGAGACAGGCAGAAATCTCG
>CAJXPR010000133.1 GCA_913058135.1 uncultured Gammaproteobacteria bacterium | reverse complement strand
CGAGATTTCTGCCTGTCTCGTGGGCTCGGAGATGTGTATAAGAGACAGTATCGGGCACTTTGCTGGCCAGCAGGGCCTGGTCCTTGACGCTGCCGATATGGGTACTATCGGGTGCCAGGTCGCTGGCCTGATCGTCGGCGCCTTCGCCGGGTCCGGTCGTGGGCGCATCCTGCAGGGCCTGCAGCTGACTGCTGAGTTTGCTGTAGCGCCGGGTCAGCGCCTGGTCCATCGCCGCGTAGTCGTCGCCGCCCTGAATGCCCTCGATATTGTAACGGCGGTAGTCGGATTTAAGCGGGCCGTTGTGGTCGAACACCACACAGGCGGCCACGGTGCTCTCGCCCATGGTATGGCTGATATCAAAACACTCGATGCGTTGCGGCAACGCATCCAGACCCAGCACGCTTTGCAACTGTTCAAAACGTTTGAACATGCTCTGGCGATTGTTGATGTGGCTCTGAATCGCCTGCTGCGCATTGGACAGCGCCAGATCACGCCAGCGCGCGCGATGGCCGCGTACATTGCCGCGCAGTGACACGGCTTTGCCGGCAGCGGCGCTGAGCGCGTCCTGCAGGCCCTTCTGTTCCTTGATCAGCGGAAACACCACCACTTCGGCCGGGATGGCTGCGGCCGCGAGCTCACCGCCGTCGCGCAGGTAGTATTGAGCGATAAACGCGGCCAGCAGGTCGGCAGCGGTTTCTGCCAGCTTATCCTTGGGAAAGAAGTTACGGCTGCCGATGATGCGTCCACCGCGGATCACGATAACGTGTACGCAGGTATAGGCACCTTCGAGTACCGCCGCCAGCACGTCGGCATCGCTGCCGTCGCCGGAGATCACCTGCTGGCTCTGGATGCGCCGCAGATCGGAAATCTTGTCACGAATGCGGGCTGCCTGTTCGTACTCCAGGGCATTGGCCTTCTGCTCCATGCGCTGGCCCAGCGACTGGATCAGCGTGTCGCTGCGTCCCTGCAGAAACAGGCTGGCATCCTGCACGTCGAGTGAATAGTCCGATGGCGAGATATAACCGACACAGGGCGCGGTGCAGCGGCCGATCTGGTATTGCAGACAGGGGCGGCTGCGGTTGCGGAAGTAGCTGTCTTCACACTGACGCACACGAAACACTTTCTGCAGCAGTGACAGACTCTCACGCACCGCACTGGCGCTGGGGTAAGGACCAAAAAACGTGGCGTCACGCCGGCGGCTGCCCCGGTAAAATGCCAGCCGGGGATAGGCGTCCTTGTGGGTGAGCATGATATAGGGATAGGTCTTGTCGTCGCGCAGCTGAATATTGTAGGGCGGCTTCAGCTTCTTGATCAGGTTCTGTTCCAGCAGCAGCGCTTCGGTTTCGCTGTTGGTGACGGTGACGTCGATGGCGGCAATGTGTGACACCAGCGCCATGGTTTTGGTGTCCAGGCCGCTGGCACGAAAATAATTGCTGACGCGTTTCTTCAGATTGCGCGCTTTGCCGACATACAACACTTCACCGTCAGCATCGAGCATGCGATACACGCCGGGGCGCTGACTCATGACGGCCAACACGGACTGAGCGTCGAAAAGCGGTGCGTCCATGGTTGGCCTGGATTTGGTGTCCCTGGTCTTTTTTGCGTCCGTCATAGGCCACTCTCCGGGGCCGGCACTAAACAGACCTCCGGTTGCAGCCGCACGCCAAAGGTCTGCTCCACGCTGGCCACAATTTCCCGGGCCAGTGCCAGTACCTGCTGGCCGGTGCCGCCGCCATGATTGACCAGCACCAGCGCCTGTTTGTCGTGCACACCCACCGCGCCACGTCGCACACCCTTCCAGCCGGCGCGATCGATCAGCCAGGCCGCGGGCACCTTGACGTCAGCCGTGCTGGTCGCAAAGGCAGGAATATCCGGCCAGCGTGCCTGCAGGGTGGCATACGCATCGGGGCTGACCACGGGATTGCGGAAAAAACTGCCGGCGTTGCCGAGTACCGCTGGAGCGGGCAATTTGCTGCGACGGATGTCGCACACCACATCGAACAGCTGCTGCGGGGACATATCGGCACTGACATCGGGGTGCTGCAACAACGCCGGGTAGGTCACGACCGTGCGCGGTTCGCGGCTAAGGCGCAGGGTCACCGACAGGATGATGGCCTGCTGCTTCAGTGATTGTTTGAAAATGCTGTCGCGATAGCCGAACTGGCAGTCATCGCGATCGAGCGTGCGAACCTGCACCGACTGCGTATCAAAATAACGCACCGACACCAGCACGTCTGCCAATTCTACGCCGTAGGCGCCGATATTCTGCACCGGCGACGCGCCCACTGAGCCTGGAATCAGCGCCAGGTTCTCCAGTCCATGCCAGCCCTTGTGCAGACAGTAGTCGACCAGCTGGTGCCAGTTCTCCCCGGCCCCTGCTGTCACCAGTACGGCATTACTGTCATCGGGATCGGGCTGATGACGAATACCCATCAGTTGCATGTGCAGCACCAGACCCGGCACATCCGCCAGCAACAATACATTGCTGCCGCCGCCCAGCACTGTGACTGGCAGATCCTTGCGGTCGGCCTGCTGCAGCGCCACTGGTAATTGGTCTTCCTGATCGATGCTGCATAACCATTGCGCACGTGCCGGCACACCAAAGGTGGTCAGCGTGCTCAGATCAGCATCAGCCTGCCAGGTCATCAATATTCACTTTCACTGAGAAAGGCGCGCACGGCGGCCAGATCTTCCGGGGTATCAACACCTGGCGGCACATGCTCGCAGGCTTCGTCCATGATGATACGTACACCGTGATGCATGGCGCGCAGTTGCTCCAGTCGCTCACTGACCTCCAGCAGCGAACGCGGCCAGGACACAAAGCGGTTGAGCGTGGCCACGCGGTAAGCATAGATACCGATGTGGCGCTTGCCGTGTACGTCGCTCTGGGCTGAATCCTGCCACGGCAGCGGCGAGCGGCTGAAATACAGGGCATAACCCTCGGCATCGGTGACGACTTTAACCGCGCTGGGGTTGATCAGCTCGGTGCCACTGCTGATGGCATGGTACAGGCTGCTGATGCCGGCATCGGCATGCTGCTCCAGATTACTGGCGACCTGGTTGATGGCCGCCGGCGGGATCAGCGGCTCGTCACCCTGCACGTTTACCACAATCGCCGATTCGGGCAAGGCCAGGGCCTGTGCCACTTCCTGAATGCGATCGGTGCCCGACTGGTGATCGGCGCGGGTCATGATGACATCGGCGCCAAAGTCGCCCGCGGCATCGGCGATTCGCTGATCGTCGGTGGCGATGTAGACGGCCGCGGCACCACTTTCACAGACACGTTCATAAACGTGCCGGATCATGGGTTTGCCGGCAATATCCAGCAGGGGTTTGCCTGGCAGGCGGGTTGACGCATGACGCGCCGGTATCACCACAATAAAACTCATTTGCGATTCTCGCGCTCATCGGAACTCAGCGTGCGGGCTTCGTTCTCCAGCATCACCGGGATGCCGTCACGGATCGGATACGCCAGCGCATCGGCATAACAGATCATTTCGTTCTGCTCACGCAGGTAGGTCAACGGCCCTTTACAGACCGGGCATACCAGTATGCTGAGTAATTTTTTATCCACGTTTGCTCTCCGCTACTGCTGCTGTTGTTGCTGCGTTTGTTGCTGCGTTTGTTGCTGCTGCTTTTGTTGGCGGCGCCCCAGTACACTGGCCAACTGATCACAGAACGCCTCGGAAAAGCCTCGTTCCAGTTCGGCCGACACTGCCAGATACCACCAGTGCTCGCCGGCAAAGGCTTCACATTTTACCGCGTCTTTTTCTGTCATCAGTAAAACTTTATCACGGGCAAAGGCCAGTTCGACAGCGTTGTAGGCGTGATGATCGGCATATGCGTGACTGCTTACGGTCAGGCCCAGCTCATTAAGGGTATCGAAAAACCGCTGCGGGTTGCCGATGCCGGCCAGCGCATGAATATCCTGGTCGAGCGCGGCGGGTATCGGCAGCGCCTGCAAGTCGGCGCGCTCCCCGGTTTTAACCCTGACCCAGTATTCCGGCACCAGCCGCATGGTGCTGACCGGCGTATCTCCCGCGGACAGCTGATCTTCGCTGAACGCCCGGTTGGCGCCGTTAATGACTACATAGTCTACCTGTTGCAGTCGCGCCGGCGGCTCGCGCAGGGGACCAGCCGGCAGACACCAGCCATTCCCCAGGCCACGTGTGCCATCGACAACGACAATCTCGATATCACGCCACAGCTTGTAGTGCTGCAGGCCATCGTCACTGATCACCACATCGCAACGTCCGCTGGCTGTCAACGCCTGCAAACCGCGGCTGCGTTCAGGGTCCACCACCATGGGTCCGTCGCTGTGTCGACGCAGCAGGCGCGCCTCATCGCCGGTATGTGTCACATCGCTGTCCGCGCTTACCATATAGGGATATTGCTGTGCCCTGCCCCCGTAACCCCGGCTCAGTATCCCGGCGGTGATGCCACGATCATGCAGCGCTCGGCTCAGCGCCAGCACCAGCGGTGTTTTGCCGGTGCCACCCACGCTGATATTGCCCACCACAATCACCGGCAGCGCCGATGGCTGACGGGCGGCCTCCTGCCGCTTGCGACGCCGGCCGGCCAGCCAGCCGAACAGCAGGCTCAGCGGTCGCAACATGATCAGCCAGCCTGCGCGGTTGTACCAGGCGTTGACCAGAAACATCACTGCGCTCCGGGGCTGGCAGTGCTGGCTCCGGTGTCATCGCCATCCGCCGGGTGCAGGGAAGACTCAGCAAACTGCAGCCGGTGCAGACGCGCATACTGCTGATCCAGCGCCAGCAGCTCTGCGTGCGTGCCTGACTCGACAATGCGGCCTTTGTCCATGACCAGGATCAGATCGGCGTTTTCGATGGTCGACAGGCGGTGTGCGATCACAAACGTGGTGCGCCCGCGCATCAGTTCATTAAGCGCCAGCTGTATATGCTGCTCGGATTCGGTATCCAGCGCCGAGGTGGCCTCGTCCAGAATCAGCACCGGCGCATCCTTGAGAAAGGCCCGGGCGATGGCCAGCCGCTGACGCTGGCCGCCTGACAGTAGCGTACCGCCGTCACCCACCGGTGAGTCAAAGCCCTGCGGCAGCTTTGCGGCAAATTCACTGACATGGGCATTGTCGGCGGCGCGCTGAATCTGCTCGGCGGTGACCTTGTCGCTGATGCCATAAGCGATGTTGTCCGACACGCTGCCCTCAAACAGCACCACGTCCTGGGTGACAATAGCAATCTGTTCACGCAGGTTAGCGAGGCGATAGTCCGGCAGCGATACATCGTCGAGGCGGATATCGCCGCTGCTGTATTCGTAAAAACGCGGCAGCAGGCTGACCAGTGTTGATTTGCCGCTGCCCGACCGCCCGACCAGCGCCACAGTAGTGCCCGGCGCCACTTGCAGGTTGATATTCTGCAGCACGGGTTCGCCGTCCTGGTAGGCGAAACTGACATCCGTGAAGTCGATCTGGCCGCGGGCACGTGCGGTTTCGTGGGTGCCCTGGTCAGACTCGGGCGCGGTGTCGATCAGCTCAAAAATACTGGTGGCGGCGGAGATGCCGCGCTGAATGACGGCGTTGACACCGGACAGCTGACGCATGGGGGAGCTGAGCATGCCCGCCACGGTCAGGAACGACACCAGCTCACCCGGCGTGGATGCGGCCAGCAGTTCCGGCGACAGTGCAAACCAGATCAGAATGGCCATGGCGATGCTGACCAGCAATTGAATCAGCGGCTTGGCCGTGGATTCGGTAGCCACCATTTTCATGTTCTGGCGCCGGTTTTTTTCACTGGCACCTTTGAACCGACCAGACACAAAGCCACTGGCATTAAAGGTACGGATGACCCGCTGGCCCTTGATGGATTCGTTGGTGATCTGCGTGACATCGCCCATGGAGTCCTGCATCTGCCGGCTGTAACGCCGGTAGCGCACGGTGGCCAGGTGCACAATGTAGGCGACACAGGGCGCCACCAGCAGAAACACCAGGCTCAGGCGCCAGTTGACCCAGAACAGGTACAGCAACAGGCCGATCACGGTGAGACCTTCACGCATGATCACGGTGATGGCATTGGTCGACGCGCCCTTTATCTGCGCCACGTCATAGGTCACCTTGGACACCAGCCGGCCAATACTGTTCTGGTCGTAATAACGCACCGGTACCGCCAGCAACTGATCAACAATCTGACAGCGCAGCTTGTGCACAACGTGGTTGGCAACATGCTCCAGCGCGTAATGACCGAGAAAACCGCCAATGCCCCGACACAGCACGATCAGAATACAAAGCGCCGGTGCCAGAATGCGGGCATCGGGATTACGCACCGCCACCTGGTCGATGGTCCAGCCCAGCCAGGCAGCCGTGGCAGGTGTGGTGGCGGCAAAAATCAGGTAGCCCAGCACACTGATACCCATGAAGCCGAGATAGGGCCGGATGTAGGCCAGCAGACGTTTGTAGACCTGCCAGCCGGTCATTTGCGGCGGCGCGACGGCTTCGCCTGGCGGCGCAGGGGTCGGCTGCGCCGGAGTTGCAGATCCGGGCCCGGTCTCACTCATGGTGTTGCTCCACCGTCATTGTCTGGGGTGCCGTCTGGGTTGCTGTCTGGGCTGCTGTCTTCATCGGCCCGGCGTGTGGCAATACTCAGGCGACTGAAACCGGACTGGCCTATCGCATCCATGGCCGTGACCACCGCCTGGTGGGTAGCCTCGGCGTCCGCGATCAGCAGCACCGGCGCGCTGCGGTCACCGCCTGCCGCATCAATCAGCGCCCGTCCCAGCGTCATCAATTCATTGTCACCCAGCATCCGGTCATTGACGCTGTAGCGTCCGGACTGGCTGACCAGTACTTCAATCTGGTTGGGCACCGATTCAGCCTGCTCGGCGTTTGCTTCCGGCAGGTTGACGGCGATTCGGGTCTCGCGGGTAAACGTGGTGGTGACCATAAAAAAGATCAGTAACAGAAACACCACATCAATCAGGGGTGTCAGATTGATGGCCGGATCCTCCAGGGTGCGCCGGGGGAACTTCACGCCGCCTGCTCTTCTGTCGGTGACTTCAGGTCACCCAGATCCACTGGCCCGTTGTCCAGATGCATCCGGTCCAGCGCATCGACCAGCTTGGCCGACTCCTGTTCCAGCGCCAGCACCAGCGAATCGACTTTACGAATAAAGTAACGATGGCAGGCGTAGGATGGGATGGCCACGCACAGCCCCGCAGCTGTGGTGATCAATGCTTCGGAGATGCCGCCGGCCAGCGCGCTGGCGTTGCCGGTGCCCTGAATCATGATTTCGGTGAATACGCGGATCATGCCGATAACAGTGCCCAGCAAACCCAGTAGCGGGGTAATCGCAGCGATGGTGCCCAGTGTGCTCAGATAACGTTCCAGCTCGTGGATAACCACCGACGCGCTGTGGGCAATGGCATCCTGCATCTGCGCACGGCCCTGTCTGGCGTGAAGCAGGCCGGCTGCAAGCACCTGGCCCAGTGGCGAGGACAGCCGCAGTTCGCGCATGCGGGTGGAGTCCAGCTCGCTGTTCTTGATCCAGGTCCACACCTGACCCACCGCGTAGCGCGGCACGATCCGGTTGGCCGACAGCGACCAGGCGCGTTCAATGACAATCGCAATCGCCAGAATGGAACACAGTATAATTGGCAGCATCAACCAGCCGCCCGCCATCACGATCTCTACCACAAATGTCGCCTCCTGCAGATACGGCCGCTACTTTACCATAATCACCCGGCGGGATGTTATGCCAGAAACGGCGAAAGCGCTGACGATGCGTGCCTGACAGCTGCGGTCCGCCGGCCACCCCCAGCTCAATCTGCACGGCGCCGGTGCGGGTCGTCTGGCATACCACACTGCCGGCATCGCGCAGGCGCTGCAGCACGTCGGGGTCCGGATGGCCGAAGCGGTTGCGATACCCCGCCGATACCACACTAAGTGTCGGACGCACGGCCGCAACAAAGGCCGGCGATGTTGAGCTGGCACTGCCATGATGTGCCACCTGCAGGATATCGGCGCGCAGTGCTGCGGGCTGATCGTTGGACAGCCGGACCAGCAGATCGTGCTCTGCCACCTGCTCGATATCGCCGGTCAACAGGGCGCGCTGACTGCCGGCCCTGATCAGCAGCACACAGGCACTGTTATTTTCATTGCCACCAGCCTGCGCTGTTGGGTGCAATATCCTGAAATCAACCCCGTCCCATTGCCAGTGCTGGCCAGCGCGGCAGTGTTCGAAGCCTTGAGCTGCATCGGCATAACTGCCACCAGCCAGGCGCTGGCGGATATCCAGCTGTTGCGCGACCGACGCCGCTCCACCGCTGTGATCCTGGTGGGCGTGGCTGATGATCATCATGTCCAGGGCCTGCACGTCGCGCTGGCGCAGATAAGGCACAATCACCGCGCGGCCGGCGTCAAATTGCGGACCCAGCGCCGGGCCGGTGTCAAACAGCAGATGGTGATGGCGGGTGTGCACAACCACCGCCAGCCCCTGCCCGACATCCAGAAACTGCAGCTGCGCGGTGCCGTGGGCCGGCCGTGGCCGCTCGGCGGGCCAGAACAGTGGCGTCAGCAGACACAGCGGCAGCAGCCACGGAGTGCGTGTTGGCAGCAATCCGCGCGGCGCCAGCAACAGGATGACCGCCAGCATGGCCAGCGCCACGGTCAAGAGTGTCGGCACCGCGGGCTGCCACAAGGCAGGTCCGGTGTCAGCCGCCAGCGTGAGACCGGCAAACAGCACCTCCAGCAGCCGGTCCGCCAGCCACAGTGGCGCGAACGCCAGCGCCGGCGGCGAGACAAGAGCCGGCAGCGAAGCCACGCCGGGCAACGACAGCAGCAGCGCCCCAAGCAGCGCCAGCGGCACAATCAGCAGGCTGACCAGCGGTATCGCCAGCACCTGTCTCTTATACACATCTGACGCTGCCGACGATCTACTCTGTGTAG
>CAJXPR010000132.1 GCA_913058135.1 uncultured Gammaproteobacteria bacterium | reverse complement strand
GCACGGCTGGGTATGGTTCCTGGCAGCCTTTGTGGGCGCTGCCGCCGGCATCAGACTCCGCAATCGGCTGTTTGCCGTCAGCGCCAGGCCGGTCGCTGATAACACGGGGGCGTCCGTGTCCGCACCCGGCAGGCTGGCCAGCAGCCTGGCGGCAATCGCCCTGGTGCTGGTGATATTGCTGATCGACTATCGGGTGTCAGTGCCGGTCAATCCGTTTGCCGCGCCACCACCGGCGGCATATGGTTCCGGAATGGCGCCGAGTGGTGGGCATTGTACCCAGCTATAATCTTTCCCCGGCTCTAACCTGTACCCGGCCATAACAGGCCAGCGTGCCACGCAGGTCAGTTACGGCTGCGCGGCGGCTTCGGCTTCCAGACGGCGTGCGCCAGCCAGGATCCCCGGCATCGCATAGTTGCCTTCATGACAGGCGTACTCGTACAGCGGCCCTTCGGTGGCGTGAAAGCTTAGCTCGGCAGTCCACGGCTGCGCGTAAAGACTGCAGTCCTCGACGGTGAACTGATAGACGATTTCGGACGCCGAGTATCGACTGAAGCGCTCGGTGATCCTGCCGCTGGCCGTGATCGGCACCGCGCTCTGGGCCATCTGCTGAGGATTGATGTTGACCGTTTCTACCACCAACTCGTTATCCTCATACCAGCCACGTGAATCGCCAAACCAGGGTTGCCAGGCAGCGGGCCGCTGATTGGCGCGTGCGGTTGCGGCGTCCGGGTAAATCGGGATGATACGAGCGTCATGCACCATTTCCACCTCGATCACCACATAGTCATCGGTCTGCACAAAGCGGTAGGTGCTGTTGTAGAGCGTGCCCATCATGCCGGGTCCGGCAGTATTGCCAAAACCGATCAGGCAACGCTCGGCCAGCGGCAGGGCTTCAGGGCCGGACATGTCACCGACGCCGGTGGCATAGCGCGCGCCAAAGTTGCGGCGCTGGAAGTCGGCCTGCGGTGAATCCAGGTGCGGTATCTGGCCATTTTCCGGATCAATGATGTAAGAGCTGCGGTACTCGCCTCTGACCCTGGCCAGGGACGAGCCCGGGTCGATCCAGAAGTCATTGTAGGCCCGCAGTCCGAAATCATCACTGCCCGCTGCCGGTGGCGCGTCCGAATTGTCTGCCGCCTCAAATTCACCGGCAGGCAGCCCGGCTATGCTGGTCTGTGCTGCGATCTGTTGCGCCTGGTCAGCAGTGACAACCAGTGGTTCCACATTGGCCGGCCGTGACAGCCGGGTCAGGGCCGCGTTGGTCCACAGGCCGCCCAGGTCGGGGCGTGTTGTTTGCGCCAGGGCAGGCAGACTGACGATAACCAGCGATAAACCCGCCACACTGGCATTGAACAAAGACTTCCCGAGCTTGAACATGGCCGATCTCCCGATAGTTATTATTAGGTGGAGACTTTTGTGTACGTACAGTCCAGAAGGTAGCGTTTGCTTGCCGTATTGTAAAGTAGCGTCACGAACCGGACAGCGTCACCGGATCCACATACAGCCATCGGCCGGCCTGACGCACAAACCGGGAGATCTCGTGATGCAACTGCAGCTGCCTATCGGCGTCGCGCCAGTAAGCCTTGAACTCTACCGTGGCAGATTCACCCTGTTGCCGGCTGTCCAGTATTTCCAATTTGACCCAGTCAGTATCCGCAGCGCCCAGCTCGGCAGCGCTGACGGCAGGACGGGTGTCCGGGTGCCAGGTCTGCAGCAGGTAGTCACCCCGTCCGCCCAGGGCAAAGGCACAGTAGCGCGAGCGCATCAGCTGTCTGGCGGTGCGCGGAGTCGCCCTGCCGGCGTGGAAGGGGCCGCAACAGGCGGAGAGGCGTTTGTGGCTGCCGCAGGGGCATTGAATGATAGCTTCGGTCATGATGCCTATTAAACTACAAAAAAAAGGGGACCGAAGCCCCCTGTTTTTTATGTCTGATGCAACAGGATCAGTTGGCACTGACCTCCGCACCGGATTTCACTTCTTTCCAGTAAACCTGGCCAAAGAACATTTCGTCCCAGCTCTGCTGGCCCCATGGCACGACTCGTGACGGGTCAGGATTGGCCTTGTTTTGTGCTGAGTTGTCAAAGGCGCCGGTCACCACTACACGTGTACCAGCTGGTACAAATTTGGGTTCGGCCAGCTGGTATTCCATCTGCCAGTTGTAGTTGTACTGGGCGATGTTCAACAGGCGCTCCACCGTGCCGTCCGGGTAATGCGCATCAAATACCATGCGCTTGCCACGGAAATGCATATGCGGGGTAAAGGCCATGATTTTTGCATCGGTGGTGATAACAACTTCCGCCGTCTGTTCGAAATCCGGGTCGTAAGCCGGGATGTCAGTCCAGGTGGGCGTGAAGATACAGGCACAATCACCCAGGCGGCGTTCGGTCGGGATTTCATCATCCGGGTAGAACCAGACGCCGATCTCGCTTTCGTCAACGGTTTCCTTGCCGGTGGTCGTATAGTGCAGGTTCAGCGCCAGAGACGTGCCGGCTTTCAGCAGGCCGCCGGTGTTGGGCTCTTCCACATGGGGATCAGCACCCGGAATATAAGGCGTGATATAGGCCTGGTCGGGATTACTGAAACGGGTAATCAGACCCTGCGAAGGACGCTGTCCCGGTACAATAAAGGCGTTCAGCGTATGGTGCAGAACGGTTCGGTCGCCCGGCACATACTGGCTGGCACGCACCCAGCGGTCACGATCCAGACCTTCCAGCTCCACGACAACGTCTCTGTATGGCAGCACGCCTGTGGCCGGAATGCTTTGTGGTGGCACTTTGATGATCAGATCGGGTTCGCCGAATGCCCACTTCTCCTGAGACCAGGTCAGCTCTGCCAGCGGGTCGCTGTCACCGTCCTTGACGGAACCGGTGGCAATCCAGTGCAGCACTTTCTGCTGCTCATCAGGTGTCAGCGTGTAGTGATTACGGAAATTGCCGATATGCGGGTCAATCTGCCCCGGTGGCATACGCTTGGTCATCAGCACTTCGCGAATCATCGGTGACCAGCCCTGCGCCATGGCATGGCTGTTCAGTGCAAACGGCGCGATACCGCCATCGCGGTGGCAGGTTGCGCAATTTTCCGCCAGTACCGGCGCCACATCCTTGCTGTACGACACGCCAGCCTCGGCCAGTTGCTCATGCGCCTGATAGCTGACCGGGGTGCCCTGGGTGGCGACCACGGCATTGGCCACGGCTTCGTCAGCCACGACAGCGGCCAGTGCGTCAGCCAGCGACTGGTCGGCCGGGCCCCGGTAAATAACACGGAATGACTTGGGGTCGTACACAAAGGCTTCGCCGGTTTTGTCGATGCCCATGGCTTCGGAAATGATCTGTGCATCATCAATCAGCACCGGGATGTCTATGCCCAGGCGTTCTGCGTCAGCTTTTACGGTTGCACGTGCCTCACCCAGCGGGTTGATCATCATGAACACGATGTTCTGCGAGGCGTACTGTTCTTTCAGGGCGTTAAACGACGCCAGAGAGTCTCTGGTCGCCGCATCGCCGCTGGCCTGAACCAGAAACGCGACCGCTTTGTTGTTGTCGTACCACGCCATATGGTGGAATTTGCCGTCCTGATCCAGCAGGGCAAAATCACCGACGCGGTCCTGCGCCATGGCTGGAACGGAGCCTAGCGTAAGGGCCAATGCGACAGCACCGGCATAAACCGCCTGCCTGCCACCTGAAATCATACCATTCAATAACTTAACCATAATTTACTCCGGCATCGTCGCCGCAACTAATTTGAATTGACAGACTTTTGGGCATTTTTTCATGATGGACTGCATCAGGCTTAATGAACTCATTCATATTTGAGCCCGGTCAGTGTTGACTCTACCACTAAACACAAAAAAATAAAGGCGTAAACCGCAAAAAGTGACTTTTGGCAGACGAACCGTTTAGTCAGTTGCAACAAGTTCAAAAATCAGTTGATCTCCGTCAATCAGCTGAAAAACCATGCCGCGATAGGCAATGGCATCGTCCAGTACCAACTCAGGTACCCGCAATAACCCTGAGGACGGATCGAAGCTGGCATGTGCGGCGGGCAGGTTGGACAGACCCTTGATGCTCTCCGGCAACACCTGGATTCGTACGCTGGGCGCCATGCTGAGCAGCCTGAAACTTAGCTGGATCTGCCCAAAATCAGCGGCATCAACCATAGCGGTCAGCAAATTGCTGCATACATCAAATCGGCTGGCCACGGGCGTGATCGGGCTGGAAGTAACCGGTACATAATTCAATCCCAGTTTACGTTGACCATTGTCCAGCAGCGTAAAGACTTCGGCGTAACCAAGTACACCGTTGCCGACAATGGGCTGGCCGTAGCGCAGTCGTTGTGCGGTCTCGGCATTACCACCCAGGCTGTCGCGGGGGATCGCGCGCAGACGCGTATTACCGCCTTCGAAAAACAGGGTGGTCTGCCCGGACGGGTCATTGTTGCTCATGGCCAGCATATCCGGCACACCATCAAAGTTGATATCTGCCTGGCGCAAAAAATAAGGTGTGTTACGCGCATTGTCGGGGTCCTGATCCAGGCCCGACAGGCAGACATCGGTGCTGTCTGAAAACTGCCGGTTGCCGTTATTGGTCAGCAATTGCATGGCGGTGCCGCGGAAGCTGGCATTATAGGCGCTCAGAATCAGGTCACGCCTGCCATTGCCATTGACGTCATAGGCTTTGATTTCAATGATTTCGTATTTATCACCGCTGACAAAGCGTTGCATGTCCGGCAGATTGGTCACCGCCGCGTTGGCAAAATTACCGCTGCCCGGATTCCAGTAAATGCGGGTGGGCAGAGTGGTCATGCCTTGCTTGCGTCCAAAGATCATGTCGGTATGGCCATCGCCATCCAGGTCAGCCAACTCTACCGCCCAGGCGAATTCGCTGTTGTTGGCCTGCGTGATATTGGACGGCAGGCGCGTACGGTCCAGCTCGAACTGCGCGTTGCCCTTGTTGATCAGGAAGTAGGGGCCTCTTTCGGCATTGCCCTGTGGCGGATTGGTGACCAGGATATCAATGAACCCGTCGCCATTGACGTCACCGACCGCGGCATTGTGAGAAAAGTCCGACAGTCCCGGCAGGCGGTCTGTGGCATCGGTAAAACCTTCACCGGTGCCCAGCAGCAGCTGGTTACGAAAACCGGGAAAAGGATCCGCATCCCAGCCGTGGTCAGCAATAAAAATGTCAGGGACAGAATCGTTGTTGAAATCGGCTACCAGCACTTCACGCGCCCATTCCGTTTGCGGTTTGTCACCGGTCGCGGCGCGGAAGGTATTGTCACCATTGTTCAACAGAATCTGGCCCGGCTGTGCGCCCTGCGCCGGTCGACTGACAGGGGTATAACCGGTGACCACAATATCGGTAAAACCGTCACCATTTACATCTTCAAAGTATACAAAGCGGTCATCAGTCATATCCGTGTTCATAATAAAATGGCTGAAGACGGTGTTACCTGCGCTGTAGGTTGAACGTTGCGCTGTCTGGGCGTCAGCCAACAGGCTGAACGGTGCGGCAAACAGCATGGACCAAAGCACTTTGTTTCGGTATGGCGGGACAGCAATGGCTGGCTTCATTCAATAATACCTGGGTAGATGTCTGTTAATCGGTTATGCGAATATACCGTTGAATGAAGGAAGCGCAGCCGGCGGCATAGCTGAAGTGCTGCCGGCTGTCATCGTTGACGGGGTCAGTTGTTCTGGCTGACCAGCTTCCATTCATAGAAGCCCATGAACATTTCTTCCCAGCTCTGTTCACCCCAGTTCACTTCAATTGACGGGTCGGGGTTAAAACGGTTCTGGGCTGAGTTGTCAAAGGCGCCAATGGCCACGATCTTTGTGCCAGCCGGCACACGCAGAGGCTCGGCCAGTTCATGTGACAGCTGCCAGTTGAACGAATACGCCGGCACTGACAACAGCAGCTCTTCGGTGCCATCGGGGTACTGGGCAATAAACTTCATGCGCTTGCCGCGGAAATGCATATGCGGCATCAGGCTGCGGATTTCCGCTTCTTCCGGCACATAGGTGACCAGCTGCATTTCATGATCCTTGGCTTGCGGCGGTATGGAGATGGTAAAGGCATTACCCACCCCGCCTGACATGCGCTCGGCAGGCACTTCGCCTTCCGGGTAGAAGTAGATGCCGATTTCGGTGGCATCAGTCATCTCCTTGCCGGTGGTGGTGTAATGCATCTGCAGGCTCAGGCCGGAACCGGCGCGTAGCAGACCGCCCACGCCGTCCGGGTTCCAGGACACACTGTTGCCCGGCGCATAACCGGCCACCGAGGCCTGGTCGGCATCACCACCGCCCAGCAGTACACCTACATCGATGTCCGGGTTTTCGCGGAAGATGCGGTCGATATCAGGTTGCTCACCGGCAGCGATAGCCGCAAACATCTGCGCGCGGATGGCCTGCGCGCGTTCTTCCGGCAGACTGTTGATGGCCTGTATGAAGGCTGTCTGCGGGTCTGCGCGCCCTTCGGGCGGCACCACGGTGGTGATGATGTGGTGCAGTACTTCCGGGCTGCCCGGGGCCACTTCGCTGCCTCTCACCCAGCGATCCTCGGTCAGGCCAAGGTCAATGGGAATGTCCATGTAGTCCACCACGCCGGTGGCGGGGATGGTCTGGGGCGGCACTTTGACAATCAGATCCGGTGTGCCCATTTTCCACTTGGTGTCCGACCACACCAGCTCAGTCAGCGGATCGCGATCCGACTCCTCCACGGGCGCGCCCGCCTCGATCCAGCGTACCAGTGTCTGCATTTCCTCATCGCTGAGGTTCATCTCGTTTTTGGTCTTGTGGCCGACCTTGTTGTCGATCTGCCCCGGTGGCATACGCTTGGTCATCACCACTTCACGGATCATCGGCGACCAGCCCTGCACGGCCAGATTGCTGTCCATGGCAAAGGGGGCAATGCCACCGGCGCGATGACATTCGGCGCAGTTCTCGGCAATGATTGGCGCAATCTCGTTCTGGTAGGACACTGCCGCGCCATCAACACCGCTGTACTGAATCATCTGACCCTGGCTGGCAAGCTGCATCAGCTCAACGGACGCGCCTGCTTTCAGGCTGATCAGCGCCTCTTCCAGTTGCGCCTGCACGGGACCGCGATACACCACCTCAAACGTGGCCGGATCATAAACAACCGCCTGGTCCATATGAGTGAGCCCCAGCGCTTTAGAAACCAGCTGGGCATCATCCATCAGCACCGGAATCGGCACATTGGGGATGGCCTGGGCCACCGCCTGGCGGTCGGTCTGCAAGCCGGGATTGATCAGAAAGAACGCAACGTCCTTATCCGCATACTCGCTGTAGAGCGCCTGCAGCGCGCTCAGCGAAGCCTGGTCGGTGGCGCCGACGGCCTGCGGCAGAATCACCACCGCATCGTGATCGTCATACCAGGACATGTGGTGCTGATAACCTTCGTGGTCGATCAGGGCGAAGTCGCCCACACGCTCACCGGCGTGGACAACAGACGACGCCGCCGCACAGGCAAATATAGCGAGCCGAAACACAGATTTCATCACAGGATCCTCGTCATAAGGTGCGCTAACGGCGCAGGGTGACTTTCCAACTAACTGTTACAGAAGTACACAGACTAGACCTTTATATTGGTGGGTTCAAGCCATTTTGCAGGCGTTTTTCCGGATAGCCGACAGGATGGCGGCGTACGTCGACGAATGGATCGCAGGCTGGACAAGGCGCCGGGCAGGCGATACCTTTTGTTATCTTGTATCTACACCTTCGGAAGCATTCAATGAAGCCAGTCACCCCCTTCTCCGCGCTCCTGTTCACCCTTGTGTTTACTGCCTTTCCGCCGGGAAAGTCGCTGGCCCAAACCCAAACCCAAACCCAAACCCAGGCCCAGGCGCCCGTGCAGGTGCCAGCAGGCGCTCCGGCACATATACACCCGCTGCCGACCCTGCGTGAGCAGGCCACCGAGCAACAGGCCTGGCTGGAGGCGCGTGTCGATCGGGTGCTGCCGGCGCTGATGGATGAATATGATGTCGACATGTGGGTCCTCTCCATGCGCGAGTACGGCGAAGACCCGGTATTCTGGTCGATCACCTCACCCACCACCTTTGCTGCCCGCCGCCGCTCCATCTACGTGTTTACATTGCAGCCGGACGGCACGGTTGAACGGCTGGCGCTGGGCGGCAGCAGTCAGGGTGGTGTGTTCGAGGCTTACCGCTCAACCCGGCCCGCACCCACTCAGGACACCGGCGAGCTGGTCGGTGATGAGCAGTGGCAGTTATTGCGTGAACTGATTGAAGACCGTGATCCGGCCAGCATCGCACTTAACATCGACCTCGACTGGGCGTTTTCTGACGGCCTGCATGCCGGCGAGCGTGAGGTGCTGGAAGAAGCGCTGGGCCCCTACAATGATCGTGTGGTGCGTGAACCGCGGCTGGCGCTGAATTACATCTCGCTGCGTATTCCCGAGATGATGCCGCGCTACCGACAGATCATGGAGACGGTGCACGCGGTGATCTCCGAAGCCTTCTCCAATGCCGTGATCACGCCCGGTGAAACCAGCACCGAAGATGTGATCTGGTGGCTGCGTCAGCGCGTGCAGGGGCTGGGTTACCAGGTGTGGTTCCAGCCCTCGGTGGATGTTACTCGCGAAGGCAGTGGCCGCATCAGCGGTGACACCGTCATCCAGCCCGGCGACCTGCTTTGGACCGACTTTGGCGTGGTGGCGATGAACCTGCACACTGACACCCAGCACCTGGGTTACGTGCTAAAACCTGGTGAGACCGAAGCACCGGCGGGCCTGCAGGCCTGCCTGGCCGACTCCAACCGCATGCAGGAGCTGCTGCTGGAAGAGATGGAACCGGGCCGCACCGGCAACGCCATCCTCGCCTCGACGCTGGCGCGGATGAGCGCCGAAGGCATCACCGGCACTGTCTACACTCCTGTCTCTTATACACATCTGACGCTGCC
>CAJXPR010000131.1 GCA_913058135.1 uncultured Gammaproteobacteria bacterium | reverse complement strand
CGCCTGCGCGGGTGACCGTTGCACCACCACCTGTGTTGGTCGGGCCGGCCGACCCGTGCGCCAATGTCAGCGCCGGGCAGCGGCAACAACAGCGAGAGGCGTTGGCCGAACAGGCTCAGCGGGCATTGTCGGGACAACAGCAGGCCATGCTGGACCGTATCAATCGTGAAATCGATGTACGCGTCGGGCAGGCGTTTGCGCCCGCCGAAGCCGGCGTCGAGCGGTTTCTGGACTGGAATTTCAGCCTGCGCGGACAATACACCCAGCTGGCATTCATGGGTCGCACGGCCGTGGCCGAATCCACGTTTGCCGACTATATCGGCAGCCAGATTGACCGTTACGTGGGCAGCACGGTGGCGCCCGGCCTCAACGATATTGCCACCCCGCTGGCCAGCCGCTTTAACGCCGAGGTACGGCAGGTCTATCAGCTACAGGACGCGTTGATGTCGCAGCTGCTGGCCTCCGCTGACTGTCTGACACTGCCGCAACCAACACTGGCGCTGGGTGATTACATGAACAAGTCACTGGTCGGGGCCGGTTCCGGCGCCGGTATACTGGCGGCGCGCGCCAGCATGCGCATGGGCTCGCGGGTGGTCAGTCGCACGGCCACCAAACGTGTTGTCTCCGGCGGCTTCGCCCGGCTCACCGGCAGACTGGCGAGCACTGCGGCAGCCGGCAGTACCGGTGCCCTGTGTGGACCACTGGTATTCATCTGCGCACCGGCACTGGCCGCTGCCACCTGGGTGGGCACGGATCTGTTGATCAACGAAGTGGACGAGTCACTGAACCGGGAGCAGATGAAGGCTGACATGATGGCGGTGCTCGCTGAAGACCAGGCGGCCGTTCGGGCGCAACTGAAAGACGCCTATGCGGGCGCAGCGCAGCAGATGTTTGCGGATATCGAGGCCTATCAGCAACGCCGGTTCAATATTAACCGGGATGCGTTTCCGCCGCCCTGATTTGCTGCCTTAGTCTGCTGCTTTAATCTGCTGCGTTAGCCCGCTGAGCTAGCCCGCTGAGTCAGCCCACTGCCATCGTTGCAAGCGCGCGTGTCGCGGCATCAACATTGTGCTGCAGATGCGCCGGGTTGATGGTGCCGGCAATAACGGACGTGACACCGTTGATAGCAAAGATGAAGCGCAGGGCGTCATAAACCGCATCCGTTCCGGAACCGGCCAGGGCATGACCACTGGCAAAGGCCTTCTTGATCAGCACACCTTTGTGCAATGCCGCGGCATGTTCGATCACGTCAAGTTCATCGGTATAACCCGGGTTGCAGCTGACCATCACCACATCACACAGCGGCACCGCCAGCAGGCCTCCGGCAACGGTTTTACCGGACAGGCCGAAGGCGCGGATCTTGCCTTGTTCGCGGCAGCGGACCAGGGTTTCAAAGCAGTCGGTCTGCTCGATGATCTGCTGGTCGTTCCCGTCAGAGTGCACTAACACCAGATCCAGGTAATCGGTTTTCAGGCGTCGCAGGCTGCGCTCAATGCTGTTGCGGGTGTGGGCGGCGCTGAAATCGAACCGGGACCTGCCACCCACGAACTCTTCGCCGGTTTTGCTGCAGATGACCCAGTCCTGACGCCGCTGCAGAAGTTTGCCCAGCCGCTCCTCACTGTTGCCATAGGCCGGCGCAGTATCGATCAGGTTGATGCCCAGCGCCTGCGCCTGCTGCAATAGCGCCAGCACCGCCTGGTCGTCGGGAATGATGAATTTTTCGGGATACTTGACGCCCTCATTGCGGCCGAATTTGACAGTGCCCAGGCCCAGGCAGGAAACATCGAGGCCGGTGCTCCCCAGCGGGCGGCGAGGCAGTGACGACATCAGCGCAAAGCCTCCCACGGCGAGGTTGCCACGTCGGGTGTCGGCAGCAACTCGTTAAGCGTCTTCAGGGTCGCCCGCGAATCGTCCTCGCCAATCAGGCCCTGTGCGTCCAGCATGTCCACCACCGCATCACCCAGGTTGGGGCACAAGGTCAGCTTGGTCGGCCAGCACACCAGCACATCGCCGCAGGATTGAACATAGGCGTTATCCGGACGCTGCTGGTCTGTCACCCGGGGTTCGGCGCGGTTGATGAAGAAACTGCTCCACACCGACTGGCTGAAATCAATCCACGGAAACAGGCTCTGCAGCTCCTGTCGGGCAAAGGCCTGCTGCTCCTGCTCGCTGCGCTGCAGGCCCGATTCGGCCAGCTCGCCGCCCAGGTACCAGATCCACTGGGAACCATTGCTCTCCTTGCAGGGGTGGGAGGTCACTGTCAACCGCGGCGTCATGCCGAAGCTGTCGCCAATGCAGTGCAAATAGGGCGGTGCCGGATGGGCGACCTTGACGGTCACCATGTGCAGGGGGCGACGCTGCATGGCCGGCGGCGTCAGTGTGTGCGGGTGTTGCCAGTCTGCCAGCAACGCCTCGTTGCCTTCACCGGCGCACAGGATAACGCGCGAGGCGCGCAGGGTGACCGCGGCCTCGCCCGTGTCCAGCGTCAGCTCGGCGCCGGCTTTACCGTTTTCGCGACTGCTCAACTGGATGTCATGGCACCGGAACAGACGGTCGCGCCACGGTGCGGCCAGGGTGGCCAACAGTGACGGGGTATCGACAACGAAATCGGTCAACTGGTAAACCGTGCCCTTGATCTTGTGTTTGCCGGTTTCCCGGAAAAACGCCGGGTACTGCGCCGGCGTCAGGGCATCAATGCGTCCGCGCAGGGCCTTGCTGCCCAAAAATGCCTTCAGGCGCGAGCGGTAGCTGCCACTGGACCACATGTAATAATGCGGGGAAAGCACCTCGCAGCCCTGCAGGTCCAGTTCGCCGTCGCCGCGCAGACAGGCGCGCCAGCGCTCCGGCATGTCGGCAATGGCGCTGCTGGCCGGGTTCAGGTTGCCATCAAGCGCATATTTCAGGCCGCCGTGGATGATGCCCTGTGACGCCAGGGTCTGGCCGCCCCCCAGGGCGTCCTTCTCCAGCAGGATGCTGTCATAACCGGCCTGATTGAGGCGACTGAGCAACCACAAACCGGCAATGCCGCCGCCAATGATGGCAATCTGTACGTTCAGGTCTGCGCTCATAACCATTTACGCCATTTAAAGTACATGAGGAGTCCCGCGCCGACAGCGAACATGAGTAGCAGAACCGCCGGGTACGCCCAGCGCACTGCAAGCTCGGGCATGTAGTCGAAGTTCATTCCATACACGCCGGCAATAAACGTCAGTGGCATGAAAATGCTGGCAAAAATGGTTAATACTTTCATGATTTCGTTCATGCGCTGACTGACACTGGATACATACAGGTCGAGCAATCCCGTCAACATGTCGCGCAGGGTGTCGATATTGTCCATGATGTGAATGGAATGATCATAGACATCGCGCAGGAACAGCCGGATCTCGCTGTTCCTGACGACATCTTCGTCACGACTCAGGCTGCTCAGCACCTCCCGCAGTGGCCATACTGCCTTGCGCAGTAGCAGCATCTCGCGCTTGAAATGATGGATGGTGTGCAGGGTCGCCGGAGTCGGTCTTTCAATCAGCTCCTGTTCCAGGTCTTCAATCTCATCGCCGAGCTTTTCCAGAATCAGAAAGTAGTTGTCTACAATGGCGTCAATCAGGGCGTATGCCAGGTAATCCGTCCCCAGCTGTCGGATACGCCAGCCGGATCGCAAGCGTTCGCGCACTCCGTCAAAAACATCACCCTGTTGCTCCTGGAATGACAGCACATAGTTGTCGCCAACGATCAGGCTGACCTGTTCGATGGCGATGGAGCGGCTGTCGTCGCGGTACTGCAGCATCTTGAGCACGATATAGAGGTAGTTCTCATGGACCTCGATCTTGGGGCGATGGTCGGTATTGAGGATGTCTTCCATGATCAGCGGATGAAGTCTGAAAGTGTCACCCAGCTTCCTGATCACGTCTGCGTTGTGCAGGCCGTCGATATTGAACCAGGCCAGGTCGGACGGCGTTGAGGGTGGCGTGCACTGTGCAGCCTGCTGCAGCGTGGCTTCGTCCAGTGTCGTCGGGTTGTAAATAATCCGTCGGATCCGGATCTCGTCCGTGCTGACTGCGCCGATGTGGATCAGGGTGCCGGGTGCTGCCCCCACCTTTTTGCCGCGCTTCCGAATCAGGCGACCGGAGCGCTGGCGGTAACTGCCTTTCGACGTGACCTGGTTATCGGACATAAGCCTGGATTCACCAATGAGCCTGTGGGGTGGGCGGAATTTGCGCTGACCGCAGTTTCCTGCAATCATCCGCGTTTTACGGCATCAATGGTAGCATGCTGGCGCACAAGCGCACATTGACCCGAAGGGAATCCGCTTGAACAGAGCCATTTATAACTTCGTTTTCTATCTGTTGCTGCCCGTTATCGTGCTGCGCCTGTTGTGGCGTGCCCTGGTACTGCCGGCGCCGGCCTATGCCAAGCGCTGGGACGAGCGCCTGGGGTTTGTTGATCTGGCACATGCCAATCGCAATGAACAGCGCTGGATCTGGGTGCACGCGGCCTCGGTCGGTGAATCGGTCGCCATCTCGCCGCTGGTTTCCCGGCTGCGCGCACAACAGCCGGACTGGGGCATTGTTGTCACCACCATGACCCCGACCGGCTCCGAACGCATCGAAGAGCTTTTTGGCAGCGATGTCTGTCACGTTTACGCCCCCTATGACTATGCCGGCGCGGTGAAACGTTTTCTGGCCACGTTCAAGCCAGCGCTGGTGATTCTGGTGGAAACCGAGCTGTGGCCCAACCTGGTGCACTACAGTAAAAAAAGCGGTGCCCATATCATGGTGGCCAACGCCCGGTTGTCAGAAAAATCCTATCGGGGGTACCAGAAATTTTCCGCGCTGGGCCGGCCCATGTTGCAGAAAATCGACTGCATCGCGGCGCAGGCGGCCAAGGATGCCGAGCGTTTCCGGCGCCTGGGTGTGGCCGAGCAGGCATTGCACGTCACCGGCAGCATGAAGTTTGATGTCAGTCTGCCGGACAATCTGCCGGCACTGACTGCGGCCATGGCGCAACGCATCGAGGGCGACCGGTCCATCTGGATTGCGGCCAGCACCCGCGATGGCGAAGAAGAGAAAGTCCTGACTGCATTCATGCAGATAAAGCAGCAGGTGCCCGATGTGCTGCTGATTCTGGTGCCACGTCACCCGGAAAGATTTGCGCCGGTTGAACGTCTTTGTCGCAAACAGTCACTGCGGGTGATCCGCCGCAGCAGCGAAAAGCCGGTCGACACACAGACTGACATATTGCTGGGCGACACTATGGGCGAAATGCTGGTTTATTACGGCCTGGCGAAGCTGGCCTTTGTCGGCGGCAGTCTGGTCAATACCGGCTGCCAGAATGTGCTGGAACCGGCGGCCCTGGGCCTGCCGGTCCTGGTAGGGCCTTCTCAGTTCAACTTTCAGACCATCTGTGAGCAGCTGACCGAGGTAGGTGCGCTGCGTACCGTAGCAGATGAAAATGAACTTGCCACGCAGGTCGTTCGTTTGCTGCAGGATGACCCGGCCCGTCACGCCATGGGCGAGCAGGGTCGGGCCGCGGTGGCCGCCAACAAGGGGGCGCTGGACCGGATTTACGATCTGACGGTACAGTACCTGGGCGTGTCGTAGCTGTTTCTCGCTTTCTCTCGCTTTCTCGCTCTTTCCCGCTTTCTCGCTTAGGCGTTGCGGGTCAGGTTGTCGGCGCCGTCCGGCGTGGCCAGCACGTTGTCTTCAATACGGATGCCGCCAAAGGGCATCAGTTCATCAGTCAGCGTCCAGTTGATGGATTTCGCGTCGGGTCCGGCGCGTGCGGTATCCAGCAGTGCCGGAATAAAATACAGGCCCGGCTCAATGGTTACCACCGCGCCCGCGTCCAGCGTGCGCGTATTGCGCAGCCCCGGCCAGGCTGCCGGCGGTGGTGCCAGCTCGCCGTCGCGGTTGGCGAGCCTACCACCAACATCGTGTACCTGCAGGCCCAGCAGATGACCCAGGCCGTGCGGAAAAAACACGGCGCTGATGCCGCTGTCGACCAGCGCCTGTGCATCTCCGTGGCAAATGTCACAGTCCACCAGCAGCTGCGCAATGGCCAGATGTGCCTGGCGATGCAGGTCGGCAAATGACACCCCCGGCCTGACACTGCGTACCAGCTTTTCCTGCAGATCCTGCATGCCGGCAAGCAACTCATGGAACACCGGGTGGGCATCGGGCGCGGCCCAGGTGCGGGTGATATCCGAGCAGTAACCGTAGGCGCGACAGCCTGCATCAATCAGCAACACGCGGTTTGGAGGCTGGCTGGCACGGTCGGCATATCGGCGTTTGTTCTGGTAATGCAGAATGGCGGCCTTCTCGTTCAGCGCGATGATGTTGGAGTAGGGCAGTTCCTGGTCCAGTACCCGGCAGGCGGCCAGGTAGGCGTGATGAATATCGTACTCGTCACCGCCGGCGCGGAAGGTCTGCTCGGCAGCGTCATGGCCGCACAGTGCATGGGCATTGGCCTCGCGCAGGCGGTTGATTTCATAGCCGGTTTTAACTGCGCGATCGTAGTCCAGCCAGGACAACAGGTGCGGATAATTGATCTGCGCGGCAGGGATGCCCAGTTCAGCGGCCAGCGCCTGGTTTTCACCCAGAAAGGCCAGCGTCGCCGGGGCAGGCAACTGTGACGCCAGCTCCGACAGGTTCTCCATGAAGGTGATGTCCAGGCTGTCTGCCCACCAGCCTTCAGTGACCAGCGACTGGTCATGCCAGAAATCGCGTGGCACCAGCGCCAGCAACCGGGGTTTGTGTCCGGGCCGGAACAGCACAAACTGATCCGGTCGGTCCAGTGGCGCCCAGCGCAGAAAGTGCCCCCAGGCCTTGAATGGCGGCGCGTGGTCATCGGCAAAATAGTTGTGGCTGCCTCCGCTGTGCACCAGAATGGCCTCGCAGCCGGGCAGGGTGTGTTGCAGTGCCTGGCTCCAGGTATCCTGCAGGGTGGCGATATGTTGCTCAAATAGCGTTTGGGTATCCATGCTGTGGGATAATACGCGAAAATATGGATTGGCACATCGCCCTGCTGAGGAAAACCTGTCGCCCGATGACGTCCGAAGACACCCAGGCTACGCCGCGCCAGCGCAAGATCATCCACTGTGATTGTGACTGTTTTTATGCGGCCATCGAAATGCGTGACGAGCCCGCCTTGCGCGGCAAGCCGCTGGCAGTCGGTGGTGCCAGCGAACGCCGCGGCGTGGTGGCAACCTGCAACTATGAGGCACGCCGTTTTGGCATTCATTCGGCGATGCCGACTGCCACCGCCCTGCGTCGCTGCCCGCAGCTGATCGTGGTGCCGCCGCGCATGGATGTGTACCGTGGCGTATCACGGCAGGTGCAGCAGATCTTTGCCGACTATACGGACCTGATCGAGCCGCTGTCGCTCGACGAGGCCTACCTTGATGTCAGCGGCGCGCAGGCCTTCCAGGGCAGCGCCACGCTGATTGCGCAGGATATCCGCAAGCGTGCCCGGGAGACCCTGGGCATAACCCTGTCTGCCGGTATTGCCCCCAACAAGTTTCTCGCCAAGATTGCCAGCGACTGGGAAAAACCGGATGGCCAGTTTGTCATCCGGCCGGAACAGATTGATGCCTTTGTGCTGCAACTGCCAGTGAAAAAACTGTTTGGTGTGGGCAAGGTCACCGCAGCCCGCTTACATGCCATGGGCGTGCAGACCTGTGCCGATCTTCGCGAGTTCAGCGCGGAGTCGCTGCTGGCGCAGTTCGGCAGCTTCGGAACCCGGCTGTTTCAACTGTGCCGCGGCATTGATGATCGTGAGGTGAAGGTTGAGCGCCAGCGCAAATCGCTGAGTGTGGAGAATACCTTTGCTCAGGATCTGGCGGACCTGCCCGCTTGCATTGAGCGCCTTCAGGAGCTGCATGCGCAGATGCTGAAACGCTGGCAGCCCCTGCAGTCGCGGTATCAGGTTGGTGGCACTTTTGTGAAGCTGAAGTTCGACAATTTTGTCTCCACCACCGCGGAACAAAGTGCAGAGTCGTGTGAGCTGGAGCTGTTTCCGGGGCTGATGGCGCAGGCATGGGCCCGGCACCAGCGGCCGGTCAGGCTGATCGGCGTTGGCGTCAGGCTGGAACCCAGGGATGAGCGCGCCTCAGATCAACTGGCGCTTCCACTGGAGTTATGACAATGGCCCGTGTCAGCCCCGTACCCGCATCAGGCCTTCCTGACACACGGACGCCACCAGAACACCGTCGCGGGTAAAGATGTTGCCGCGATTGAAGCCGCGTGCCTGCGACGATGACGGGCTGTCCTGGGCATACAGCAACCAGTCGTCGGTGCGGAACGGGCGATGAAACCACATGGCGTGGTCAAGGCTGGCAATCTGCAGTTTAGGATCGAACAGGCTCTGACCGTGTGGGCGCAGACTGGTCTGCAGCAGCGTCATGTCAGAGGCGTAGGCCAGCATGTGGGCGTGGCGGTCGTAGTAGGCAGGCCGTTCGGTGTTGACGCGAAACCAGACACTGGTAACCGGCTCTTTCGGCGTGTTGTCGAACAGGCTGTTGATGTCGACGTGGCGAAGATCCACTGCGAACTGGCGGGAAAAGCGATCCAGCAGATCGTCGCTGACCTTGCCGCGAAACTGCTCCGCCATTTCCTTGCGGTTGGCGCATTCCTCGGGTGGCGGAACGTCGGGCATCTGTGCCTGGTGCGACAGTCCTTCTTCCGGTATCTGAAATGACGCTGCCATGTTGAGAATCGCCTTGCCGTGTTGCATGGCGACGACGCGGCGGGTGGTGAAACTGCGGCCGTCGCGGATTCGATCCACCTGGAAGATGATGGGTTGCTTGAGGTCGCCCGGGCGCAGAAAGTAGGCGTGCAGGGAATGCACATGTCGATCATCCGGTACCGTGTGACTGGCACTGAGCAGGGCCTGCGCCAGCACCTGGCCACCATAAACGCGAAACCAGCCCTCGTTTTTGTGGGCGCTGCGATACAGATTTTCATCGAGCTTTTCCAGCTCCAGATGATCAAAAAGTTGTTGTAATTGCTGGTTTTCCTGTGCGTCGGGTGTGACTGCCATGGGCGTGGTTACCTTAGTGTAAAGCTGGGTGGTGAAGCAGCGTCTGTGTGTATTGGGTGGAAGTTTAGCAGTTATCCCTGATTTCTCCGAGCCTGCGGGCGCTGCCGGCGCCCTCCCGGGAGGTGCCGACACTGAATAGTGGGAGGGCGTTGGCAGTCTTTACCGCTTCAGATGCCCGGCGTATGATCAGAGCACGGAAAAAATAACAACAACTGATCTCTCACAGGAGACTTATATGCGACACCAGACCCTGACT
>CAJXPR010000130.1 GCA_913058135.1 uncultured Gammaproteobacteria bacterium | reverse complement strand
GAGATTTCTGCCTGTCTCGTGGGCTCGGAGATGTGTATAAGAGACAGCACCGCCACCGGCCACATAAAAATCGTTGGTGCTCGAGGCGCGTGACCAGATGGCGATACCGATGTAAAGGCCGAAGGAAAGGACAACAAAAATATAGGTCCAGATCTGTACACTCATGCCGGATCCTCCGGTGACTGCTTTTGATCCGGCTGGTCCGCGTCCGGCGTACGTTGGTCACGCGTGTTTTTGTCGTGAGTGCCTTTGTCCCTTGTGTAACGTGCATCCAGCCGATCCATCCACACCAGGTAAACCAGGATCAGAATGACAAACACGTAAATGGAACCCTGCTGGGCGATCCAGAAGCCGAGCTTGAAACCGGCGAAGCGGAAATTGTCGAGAAAGTCGGCAAGCAGTATGCCGCAGACAAATGAAATAAAGAACCAGATGCTCATCAGCACTGTCAGGATCCTGACATTGGCTTTCCAGTATGCTCGGGCGTGTTCATCGCGCATGCCTTACCCTCGGTTTTTATTGATTTTTTTGGATGGTAGCACTAAACATCGGGGGTGCATAGCGGGCTCGCCACCTGCTCCGCAGATCATTGCTCCAGTGTGATCTTCAGTCCTTGCGCTGCCAGCGGCGCGACCAGGCGTCCCATGCGAAGCGCCTTGTCACTGGATGCATTGCCATCCAGGCCGCGCTTGTAAACACCCTGCAGAATCGCGGCCAGCCGGAAGAAACTGAACGCCAGATAGAACGTCCAGTGGGTCGGCGCATCAATGCCTCGCACGGCGCAATAGTGCTGGATGATGGCCTGCTCGTGCGGAATATTCAGGGCCGTCAGGTCTTCGCCCTGCAGGCCCTTTATTTCACCGGCGCGCGGCAGGCGCAGCGCCATGCAGTAGTAGGCCAGGTCTGCCATCGGGTGACCCAGGGTGGCGAGTTCCCAGTCCAGTATGGCGCGGATTCTTCCTTCACCTCTGTGAAAGATGACATTATCCAGCCGGTAGTCGCCGTGGATGATGCTGCACTGCCCGTCATCGTCCGGCTGATGCTGTTCCAGCCACTGAATCAGTGCGTCCATCTGTGGCAGTTCGGATGTTGCCGAGGCCTGGTACTGCTTGCTCCAGCGTGACAACTGGCGGGCAAAGTAATTGCCCGGGCGCCCGAAGTCCTCCAGGCCGAGCGCCTGGTAGTCAACACAGTGCAGCCTGGCCAGTGACTCCACCAGCGCCTGATAGTAAGCCGGGCGCTGTTCTGCGGGAACCTCCGGCAATGCAGGGTCCCACAGAATATCGCCATCTTCGTAGCTCATCAGATAGAACATGCTGCCAATAACATCGTTGTCTTCGCACAAGGCAATGGGGGTCGGCACGGCGACATCGGTATGCTGCAGCGCGTTGAGCAGCCGGAACTCCCTGTCCACGGCGTGTGCCGAGGCCAGCAATTCCCCTGCCGGCTTGCGACGCAGCACATAGTTGTTGTCGCCGGTGGCAAGCAGGAAGCTCGGGTTTGACTGTCCGGCAGCAAACTTGTCCAGCCTGAACTGCCCTGAGTAGCCGGGCAGGTGCTGTTGCAGCCATACATGCAGCGCTTGATGGTGCTGTTGGTCGAGTGAGTTCGCCTGGTGAGTTGCCATAGTCAGGAAGTGCCCGTTGTTGTTATTGTGTTTGTCCGAAGTTTGCGATCAGGTGTAGCTCAGGGCGTTAAGGCGGCCCGCCCTCTGCAGGTGAGCCAGCGAGTTGAAGCCTGCCAGCTGGAAACCGCGCTGATTGTAAAACAGATGATGCACACCGGTATTGCGGGTTTGCATATTGAGATTGATCAGGGTGTCGACACCACAATGAAGCACCTGGCTGAGCGCCATGGCCATGGCGCCGCCGGAGCTGACCGCAAGCACAGTCTCCTCCTGTTCCCGCGCGACCAGCTGCTGCAGCGCCTGCTGTACGCGGTCATGGAACGCTTCCCAGGTTTCCAGGCTGGCCTTTCCGGTATCCGCCTCCGTTGCGTGCAATTCGCCTCGCGACCACGCGACCATGGCCTTGCGCAGCATCTGGAAAAACTCTCGACCACCATTGTCGGTGCCTGGCAAGGCTATATCGCTGAACCGGCAATAGATGTCGGCCAGGCCGTGGAAGTCGAATTCATTAAAACCGGCGTCGACGTGTAATGGCAATGTCTGCCCGATGCCAGCGAGTATCGCTTGCGCTGTCTGCTGTTGACGTGAAAGACTGCCGGTCACTACCCGGTCGAAGTTCACACCCACTTCCCGAAAATGTTCTCCCAGCCACTGGGCCTGGCGGTAGCCCAGCGGGGACAGCTGGTCATAATTGGCGGCGCCAAATGAAGCCTGACCGTGCCGCACCAGGTAGAGCTGACTCATAAAAAAAATTTCCGGTTATTGATTTGTATTATCCAGTATTTTAGCTATTATTCATGAAACGAATGAGACATGGAAGAAAGTGTCAATAAAAACTTAAGGTTTGCGGCAGAAAGTATTGACGCTATGTCATTGGCAAGAGGTATGCCGTTCTGAAAAAAATCGATCTGAATCTGTTCCTGGTCTTCGATACCATCTACACCGAGCGCAACCTGACGCAGGCGGCGAAATCGCTGGCGATCACCCAGCCGGCGGTAAGTAACGCACTGTCGCGGCTGCGGCGGGTGTTTAACGACGAGTTGTTTGTGCGCACGTCCAAGGGCATGTTGCCAACGCCTGTTGCCGATGGTATTGCGCAAAACGTCTCGGCCGCACTGGGCCTGTTGAACGCCAGCGTGCTGGAGCGCGAGGAATTCAGCCCGGACTCCGCAGACCGGACCTACCACTTCAGCATGACAGACCTGGCCGAAGCGGTCGTTTTGCCCAAACTGTTTCCTTTTTTCGAAGTAAATGCGCCCCATCTGGTCCTGCAGAGCTATTACACCAAGCGGCATGAGCTGGTGCGTCATCTGTCACGCGGCGAGCTGGACTTCGCCATCGATGTACCGTTGATAGAAGACACCCAGGTATCCCACCAGTCACTGATCAGCGACCATTATGTGTGTGCCATGCGCCCGGGGCACCCGTTGGCCGATCAGGAACTGACCCTGGAAGCCTATCTGAATCTGCGCCATATCCATGTCTCCAGCCGACGCAAGGGTCTGGGGCAGGTGGATATGGCCTTGCTGAAGCACCAGGCCGAACGCAGGATTCAGTTGCGTGTGCAGCACTACCGGGTGGCCGCCGAAGTGGTCAGTGGCACGGATCAGGTGCTGACAGTGCCGCGCTATCTCGCGTCACAATACAATCTGACACTGCGGCCGCTGCCCTTTGACGTCCCGTCGCTGGATCTGCATCTGTACTGGCACCGACAGTCAGACAGTGATCCTTCACATCGCTGGCTGCGGGAAAGCCTGCTGGCACTGTTCAAGTCCGATTAGGGTGTTGCATGCAGATTCCCGTCATCGTGTTGCTGCGCAATCTGCTGTCAGCGCTGGCGTTGAGTCTCCTGGCGGCCTGCGTGGGTGCACCTGCAGACCCGTGGCCGGTTGCGGCGGATAGTCCGGACCCCTATCGCTGGCTGGAGTCGCCGGTTGGCAGCGCACGGGTTAGTACCTGGCTGGCGCATCAGGCGCAGAAGACGCGCCACTGGCAACAGCGGCAGCCATCATATACCCGCATCCAGGCGCAGCTACGCGCCGCCTGGGACCACCCGAAATGGATGGTTGCCAGTATTCAGGGCGGGCAGGTCTTTTTTTATTACAACGCCGGGCTGGATCAGCACTACAGCCTTTATGTGCAGCCGCTTTCCGCCTTTATTGACGACCGGGAGCGGCTGCTGCCGCCGGGCGGCAGTGCGCGGCTGCTGATTGACGACCACGCGTACAGCGCAGGCATCAGTCCGGGCGCGATATCCATCAGCCCGGATGCAAACTGGCTGGCTTTCCAGGTCAACAGTCGCACAGCGTCAGGCTCTCCGGAAAGTCTGTGGTATCTGCAATCATTGCGTGCTCCGTCAGCCAGCCCGAAGTTGCTCAGCGTCGGCTATCAAGGCTGGACCCTGCCGGCCGAGCGCCTGGCATGGGGCAGGGATGCAGGGCAGGTTTTTTTTACAGTGTCTGTGCCGACGGATACCGCGAACTGGCAGGCCCGTATTTATGCGCAGGCACTCGATACTGCGTCGCCGATGCCCCGGCAAATACATGCCGTCGCGAATGGTTTTTCCGTCCGGCAGTTGCACGTGCTGGACAGTAGCACTGAGCTGCCAGGGCAGGGGCATCCTGAAACTCTGGCAGGACACAGCTTGCTGCTGGCAACCGCATCGGCGACAGATAACGATCTGCGTTGGTGTCTGCTTGACACAGATCCTGCAACAGCCGCCGGTGCACCGATGACACACTGCCAAAGGCTGAGTACCGGTCCCCGGGCGGAACGTTTTGTCGGGACGATCAAAGGCAAACCGGCATTCATCACCCTGGGTGGTCTCGGCACCGGCGCCGTGACGCTGGCCGGTGCGGAGCAGTGGCGCGAGCTCATTGCGGAAACTGATGCGCCGCTGCAGTCTGCACTTGTGGTAGGGCAAACGCTGGTGCTCGAGTACCTGGTCCATGGCAGTTCGACCCTGCGTTTCACCGATCTGCAGGGGCAGGGGATCATGAATGACCTGACACCTTTTCTCCCGGCGCCGGTCAGCATTGAGGGGCTGCGTGCTACAGACACACACAAACTGCTGATGTCCTACAGCGGCATTTTGACGCCGCCGCGCAGTGTGGTAATTGACCTGCCAAGTGGTCACCAGACGCTGCTAACGCAGGATCAGCCAGATCTGCCGCTGGACGGCTTGCATGCCCGGCTGGAGCGGGTGCGGTCCGGAAATGTTCGGGTGCCGGTGTGGGTAACCGGGCCCGGTGTCGGGCGGGGCCAGCTACCGGAGCGGATGTTGCTGGATGTTTACGGAGGATTCGCCGCACCCATGGATACGTCGTTTTCGATCAGCCGGCTGGTCTGGATGGTCAATGGCGGTGGTTATGCAGTTGCCGGCCCCCGGGGCGGCGGCGATTATGGTGAGCGGTGGCATCAGGCTGGCCGCGCTGGTAACCGACACCAAAGTATCGCTGATGTGGTGGCGGTGGCCGAATGGTTGCGTAGCACACAGCCCGCCAGCCAGGGGAGATTGGCTGTCAGCGGGCGTAGCCATGGCGGCCTGCTCGCAACCGAGGCCGTGCACGAAGCACCGCGGTTGTTCTCTGCGCTGGTGACAGAAGCCGCCGTGCTTGATCTGGTGCGACGGGATGCCTTGGGCGGCGCCCGTTTCTGGCAGCTGGAGTATGACGGGACGAGGGCCTCACCGTACCGGACACTGCTGACAGCCACGGACGCGTTGGCGCATCATCCACCGGCCCTGCTGATAACCCGGGATAACGATGCCGTAGTGGCACCTGCACACAGCTTCAAGTACGTGCACGCCTTGCAGGCAAAATCATCGGATAGGTACCGCACCGCGCTGCTGGCCGTCTTTGCCGGCCATGAGCATCAGCCTGGTGGTGCCATTGACCAATTGATTGATGATTATGCGTTGCGCTGGACATTTCTGAACAGTCATTTGAGTATAGACAAGACATCGCACTGAGCGACGCAGGTGGTGCATCAGTCTATACAGGTCTTGATATAATCGAGCAGGCGTCGACGCTGGATCTTGGCAGCTTCGCTGCCTTTTTCCGCTTCAACTTCGGCAGCCGTGGTAGCAACCTGGCTGTAGCGACGCAACAATTGTCGCAAAGTCTGACGTTCGGCGCTGGGCCAGGTTTCCACAAAAGCCTGGATATCCTCCTCGCCACCGCTGAGCAGGCGCTCACCCCAGTGCTCGATGTCCTGTCCACGACGAATTTCCTGGCGGTCGGGTGTGCGCAGTTTTTCCAGTGCCGCCCTGATGCTTTCGTGGTCGCTGCCGCGCATCAGTTTGCCGATAAACTGCAGTTGGCGGCGCTTTGCTTCATGGCGATTGGGCAGGCGCTGGTACTCACGCAAAGCCCCTAGCAGGGGTTCGGGAACCTCAATCTGTTCCAGCTGCTTTTTGTTGAGGCTGAGCAGATCTTCCCCCATTTTTTGCAGCTCGGTCATACGTTTTTTGCGTTGTGTCTTGCTTTCTTCGTTGTCGTCAGCGTTGTCGTCATGCCCGGAGTTTGCGTCCAGGTTCAGCCGGTTGTCATTCATATCTGTTGCCTGTGCCGTCATTCGCCTTCTTCAAAGCGGTTATCCACTAATGCCTGAATCGCCTGTAGCGCTTCGGCTTCGTCTTTGCCATCGACCACGATAGTGAGCACTGTGCCCTTGCTTGCAGCCAGCATCATCAGTGACAGGATGCTTTTGCCGTCAACGAGTTTCTCAGCCCCAATACGGACGCTGCTGTTGAATTGTGAGGCTGTGCCAACCAGGCGCGCAGCTGCGCGGGCGTGCAGACCCGCCTTGTTGCAGATCGTGATCGTGGATTCAATCATGGCTGTCGGGAAGCCTCCTTGCGCGCGAGTTCCCGGTGCATAACCTGCAGGTTGCTGACACGTCCCGAGAAAGCCTGTTTGAGTTGTTCACACAAATACACCGAGCGATGCTGCCCGCCGGTACAGCCGATAGCCACTGTGAGATAGCTTCGGTTGCTGCGTTCGATTCTGGGTATCCATTTTTCCAGGAACTCAAAAATGTCCGTCTGCATGGCGACGACATCATCCTGGGAGGACAAGTACTGTTTGACAGCATCGTCCAGCCCGCTCAGGGGGCGCAGCGCCGGATCCCAGTAGGGGTTTGGCAAACTGCGCGCGTCAAACACAAAGTCGGCGTCAATGGGAACACCGTTCTTGAAGCCGAACGATTCGAACATCAGCGCCAGCGAGGAGTCCTTTTTCTCCAATACGCGTAAGCGCACAGTGGAGCGAAGCTCATGGACCGACATGGTACTGGTGTCGATCGACAGGCCGGCGAGTGCAGCAATGGGCTCCAGCATCTCGCGCTCTTTGTTGATTGCCTCGCGCAGGCCGATGCGGTCGGTGGTCAGGGGGTGCTTGCGTCGGCTTTCACTGAAGCGCTTGATCAGCGTCGGGCTGTTGGCATCAAGGAAAATGATTTCGGTATCGATTTTCGACGCCTGCAGTTCAACAATTATCTGCGGAACCTTTTTCAGGTCATCGGGGAGGTTGCGGGCATCAATACTGACCGCAACCCGGGGCAGCGCCACGGTTTCGCTGGATATGCGACTGACAAAGGCCGGCAACAGACTCGCCGGCAGATTATCGATGCAATAATAGCCATGATCTTCCAGCATGTTGAGCGCGGTGCTCTTGCCGGAACCGGAGCGACCGCTTACGATCAGGAGTCTCACAATTGCTCGCCTGTGTCAGTTGAATCTGGGTATGAGCGGATGCCTGTGCCCGCGGGATACCGGGATGGCCGCCGGTATTTGCTGGCGATCAGTTCGGAGTCTGTTCGCTGAAGCGGATGGCAGTCTGGTAAAGCTCGCTGCTGCTGTCAGCATCGCGCAAGGCCTGGCAAAACGCTTCCTGGTGAAACAGTCGCGCCAGTCCGCTCAGCACGCGCAGGTGCTCATCAGTCTCTTCCGCCGGCACGATCAGCACAAACAACAGGTCTACCTGTTGCGCATCGATGGCATCAAAATCGATGCCTTCGTCAAGTTTGACCAGCGTGCCGATGATCTGCGTGCACTCCTGAACGCGGCAATGCGGGATGGCGATGCCATTGCCGATGCCGGTGCTGCCCAGTTGCTCACGCGCCAACAGCGCCGTGTACACGGCGTCGGCTGACAGACTGCTGGTGCTCGCGGCAATATGCTCGCTGATAGTGGTCAGAAAGCGTTTTTTACTGACGCCCGGCATGTTACACACGGTACGCTCAGGGCTAAGAATCTTGCTCAGTTGCATCAGGTGTTCCTAATCTTGCAATGGCTGCCATTCTAGAACCTTGGCCAGTCGCTGGCAATGCGCCAGGCCATCAGACCAGCCGTTTTCGTTCATTGGATGGCGGAATGGACAGCGATTCGCGGTATTTGGCAATGGTTCGACGCGCCACGTTGATCCCCTGTTCTTCGAGTAACTGGGTAATCTTGCTGTCACTCAATGGCTTGCGGGGGTTTTCGGCCACCACCAGTTTCCGGATCAGGGCACGAATGGCGGTGGATGAGCATTCGCCGCCGCCTGCGGTACTGACATGGCTGGAGAAGAAATACTTGAGCTCGAATATGCCGCGAGGAGTGTGCATGTACTTCTGCGTGGTGACCCGTGAGATGGTCGACTCATGCATTTCCACCGCTTCCGCGATGTCGTGCAACACCAGTGGTTTCATGGCCTCTTCGCCCTGTTCGAGAAACCCCTGCTGGTGTTCGACAATGCGACTGGCGACCTTGAGCAGGGTCTCGTTGCGGCTCTGCAGGCTTTTCAGGAACCAGCGGGCCTCCTGAAGATTGTCGCGCAGATAATTGTTGTCGGTACTGTTCTCTGAGCGTTTGACCAGTGCTGCGTAATCAGCATTGATGCGCAGCTTGGGTGCCGTCTCGGGGTTCAGCTCAACCCGCCAGCGCCCGCTGCGCGGGTCCTTGCTGACAAACACGTCCGGTACGATGTAGGTCGCCGAGGAGGGCGCGATGTCTGCGCCGGGCCGCGGGTCGAGTTTTTCGATGATGGCAATGGCATCGCGAAGTTCGGGTTCCTTGAGTCGGGTCAGGCGCATAACCTGCGCGTAATCCCGATTGCCGAGCAATGGCAGATGGTCCCTGACGAGTACCCGGGCGTTACGTATCGCATCGGTAGTCATGGCCTCGGGAACCTGGTTGAGCTGGATCAGCAGGCATTCAGACAGGTCCCGTGCAGCCACACCTACCGGATCAAAATGCTGTATGCGGTGCAGGACCGCAAGCACTTCATCTTCGTCAATCTCCAGGTATTCCTGCAGGCCTTCCAGGATGGATTCCAGGCTGGCAGACAATTGGCCGTTGGCATCGACGGCGTCGATAATGGCCATGGCGATAAGGCGGTCGGTGTCTGACATGGTCGTCAGATTCAATTGCCACAGCAGATGATCCTGAAGTGACTCGGACGCGGCATCGCGGGACTCAAAGTCATCATTGTCAGGTGCCGGGCTGCCGCTGGTGTAACTGTTCTGGTAAACGTCATCCCAGTTGGTGTCGACCGTCAGTTGTTCGGGAATATTGTCTTCCCAATGTGATTCGTCACCGCTGGCTTCATAGGCCGCGTCCGACGATGACTGTTCAGCGAAGGTGTCACCGGGCGCGTCTGCGCTGTTGCTGTCCTTGCCGCTGTCGGATTGCGAGTTTGATTCACCGCCCTCGCTGTCATAGCTCTGTCTCTTATACACATCTGACGCTGCCGACGATCTACTCTGTG
>CAJXPR010000129.1 GCA_913058135.1 uncultured Gammaproteobacteria bacterium | reverse complement strand
TCTACACAGAGTAGATCGTCGGCAGCGTCAGATGTGTATAAGAGACAGGTACGCAGCATCAGCGCCTGCTCGTGCACACCCAGTGCGTTGTTGAAGTTTATGGCCATCGGTTGTTTCCCTGCCGTTTACGTTGCCGATTCAAGACAGCAAGAAAATAGCAAGACCCGTGCCACTAATTAAATGACTTGTTTTTCAAATAGATAGGATGTTATTGCAGTAACTGCGGCAAGGGTTTGCCTAAGATTTCGCGCGGCCTTGCCGCCCCGCTGTTGCCGCCCCGCTGTTGCCTCCCCCGGTTGCCGCCCCCATTGGCCTGGAGAAACGTATCCGAGGCAGCCAATACGAGGCAAAAGCTGGCGCCTTTCGTAGCGAAGCGAAGAACATGTCCTCTGGGACAAGTGGCTTTAGCCACGTTTCAAAGCGCAGTTTGCTAATAGCAAATGAGCATTTTAAGCCGGCTTTTAACGAAGTAGTGGCAACGCACGACTGCATGGATGCAGGAGTTAGAGCGACGCAGGAAGCCAAAGCCGAGGTAGTTTCCGCACTTAGGTGTGGTAGACGCTGGTGTGGGCGCTTAAGCGCTCCATCTTATACAACTCACTGATCGTCGCCGGCAAAGATTCCGACGCACCCAGAACCACATACGACCCGGGATTCAGACTGTTGCGCATGCGGCGCAGGATGTCCGCCTTGAAGTCGGCGGCAAAGTAGATCAGCACATTGCGGCAAAAAATGACGTCAAAACGTCCGAGGCTACTGTAGGTATCCTGCAGATTGAGAGGTTTAAAGGTCACCCGTTGGGTAATGTGTTTTTTCAGGCGAAAACGGCCCTGGGGCAGCTCGTCAAAAAACATGCGTCGGCGCGCTTCACTCAGGCCACGGCTGACGCTCAGGCCATCATATTCTGCCAGTCTGGCGTTGTTGAGCATGGATGTGGAAATGTCAGTGCCGATGATTTCCGGTTCCCGCATCAGCACGCCGGGGTGCCTGGCCTTGAATTCTTCAATGATCATGCTGATGGAATAAGGCTCCTGCCCGGACGAACAGGCTGCCGACCAGATGCGCAGAGTGCTGCGCTTTTCCTGCAGAACCAGTCTGGGCAGGATAACGTCACGCAGGGCATCAAAAGGGGCGCTGTCCCGAAACCAGAAGGTTTCATTGGTGGTCATCGCATCGATAACCTTCTCGCGCAAACCGGGCACAGAATGTTGATTGATGCGACTTACCAGGGCGCTGAGCGTGGTGAGCTGATGCTCCTCCAGAATACGCCGAATACGGTTTGCCACCAGGTACTGTTTGTTGTCGCCCAGCACAATTCCACAGGCCTGATTCAGAAAAGTCCGGAAAACCTGATAGTCCTCCAGTGCAAACTGCTGTTCGTCAATCATAGTTTACCCGAATCGATCGCTTAAGCAGGAACCTGACGACGTTCCAGTTGTTTCAGCACACGCTGGGCCAGTTCATCCGGATGAAATTTTGCCAGAAAATCGTCGGCGCCCACTTTTTCTACCATAGCCTGATTGAACACGCCGCTCAGCGACGTATGCAACATTACATGCAGTGCGCTGAGCCTGGGGTCGTTCTTGATCGAAGCGGTCAATGTGTATCCGTCCATCTCCGGCATTTCAATGTCGGAGATCACCAGCACATATTTGTCGGTCGGATCCTCACCGGCCTCGGCCATGGCGCGCAGGTGCGTATAAGCCTGCTTGCCATCATTAAGCACTACCGTGTTGAGACCGATGGCTTCGCAGCAGCGCTTGATTTGCGTACGGGCAACACTGGAATCATCAACAATCAATACCGTGTTGATGGCCTCTTCCCGTAAGGTTTTGCTGGTCAGGGTTTCGCTGAGAGCCATCGGCGCTGGCGCCACTTCGGCCAGAATGCGCTCAACGTCCAGAATTTCCACCAGCTTTTTGTCCACTTCGGTCACTGCAGTGAGGTAATGCGCCCGTCCCGAGCCCTTGGGTGGTGAGTGTATGGTCTCCCAGTTCAGATTGACGATGCGCTCCACCGCGCGCACCAGAAACCCCTGGACGGAGTTGTTGTACTCGGCGATGATGATGAAGCCTTTGCCTTCGTCATGCAGCGCCCGACTGCCCATGGCAATGCTGAGGTCCAGAACGGTGATGGTTCGGCCGCGGATGTACGCCACGCCCCGGACCACGCGGCTGCTGTGAGGCAGCACGCTCAGCGGGGGGCACGGCAATACTTCTTTCACCTTGAACACATTGATACCGTACAGCTGATCGCCGTTGAGCCTGAACATCAGCAGTTCCAGGCGGTTCTGTCCTACCAGTTGTGTTCGTTGATTTACGCTGTCCAGCACACCGGCCATCGCAGCCTCCTGTTGTACGAGTCATGATTCTTGAGTAAAACACACTCACGATAGTTACAGTTGTCGTCCAGACAAGACATTTCATAAGGCCAGATACCGGAAATAATTTGCCATGCCCGGCACATTTATTGCTTCTTGTTAGTCAGCATCAACAAATCAGCTGATAAATCAAGCCGAACGCCGGGTATTTGACGAATGAACGCAGGCAAGCCTCAGACATCTTCATTATTGGCAAAAGCGGCCGCTATGCTGGTCGTGACCATGGGTTTGTCCAGTCAGCTTTTTGTCGCCGTTGCGGCGCAGGGCACCAGCGGCCAGCAATTGTTGCAAAAGGCTGCCTTTGACGCATTGCAGCACGCCTATGCCGAGGAGCCTGGTCGGGTGGAGATTGAGCTTGCCACCCTGGATGCCAGATTGCAGGTGCCGGTGTGCAATGAACCCCTGCAGGCCTCGGTCAACCGGATTAGCGCCAATGGCGGCCGCGTCACGGTCCGTGTGGAATGTCATGACGACAGCCCGTGGAGCCGGTATGTGGCGGCCAGCGTGCGCCTTTACCAGGACATTGTGGTAGCCAGCCGCGCGCTGGCCCGCGGCAGCATTGTTGGTCCGGGCGATGTGATCTTGCAGGAGCAGGACATCGGCACACTCCGCGGTCAGGTGATCATGGATCCGGACGTCGCTGTCGGGCAGTCACTGCGTCGTGCGGTCAGCGCGGGCACGGTTCTCAGCATTGATGTGCTGGAGGCGCCGGTACTGGTGAAACGCGGCGACATGGTCGTGCTGATAGCCGAGCGTGGTAGCATTGCCATCCGGGAAACCGGCACCGCCCTGCAGGCTGGCGAGGCCGGCAAGCAGATCCCGGTGCGCAATAACAGTTCCGAGCGCGTAGTACAGGCCGTCGTCACGGGTGCCGGTGAAGTGAAGGTGATTTTTTGACGACCTGCTCAGGCAATACGGGTTGATGCGACCCATGATATCGACGGTAAATTGGCACCAAATGCCGGCTTCGGCGCCTGTTTTTGATTTTTTTGCCGTTTTTGATTGTTTTTTGTTAGCAAAACACTAAAGTTACCTCAACGCTTGCCGTTAGATCTGGGTAGAAGGTTAAACACTGATGACTGGTCAGGCCCGAGCGTCGATTTTTGACGTCGTGAAGTGGCCCGATGAGTTGACAAGTCAAGGTATCAGACTATGAGTATTCCTACTATTAGCAATACATCGACCACAGCTACTGACAGCCGCGGGACGGTTCGCCAGAGCGGCAACCAGCCGGCAAACGCTACTGAAAATGGTGCCGGTAACGGTGTTGGTAATGGCAATGTGGGCAACCAGGGCGCCAGCCAGACTGATGCGGTGTCCATCAGCAGCCGTGCAGCAGATCTGCAGTCCCTGGAAACCAGTATCCGGCAACTGCCCGAGGTTGATGTGTCACGCGTAAACGCATTGCGTGAACAGATCAGCGCTGGCAATTACGTTGTGGACAGCCAGCGCGTGGCCGACAAAATCCTGGCTTTCGAACGCGACTTGTGAGCGAAGGGAGCAGCCTTGAGCGGAACGGACAGCCTTGAGCGGGAAAAAAGCCAAATAGATGAGTAACGAAGGACTGCAACAACTACTCGAAAACGATCGCACGCAGCTGGACTCTCTGGCGGAGCTGTTGCAGGCCGAAAAAAACTGCCTCGAACAGCGCGACCTGGAAAGACTTAACACCCTGATCACGCAAAAACAGGGCATACTGGCCTGCATCGAGAACAATGATCATGTCCGTCGCAAGCTGCTGCGACAGGCAGGCGTTCCCTCAGATCAAACCAATCTGACTCATCTCAAGCGCCTGCTCGGCAAGGGCGGCAACAACGAATTCACCGCCTTGCTGGACAGCATAGAGTCCCGATTGGAACAGTGCCGCGAACTCAGCGAAGTGAACAGCATTATTGTGCATCGCAGCCGCCTGAACACCCAGCGTGCACTCAGTATCCTTCGGGGGCCGGCGGCCCTTGCAGACCTGTACACCAGTCACGGCAGCAAGCTCGGCGGCAGTGAACAGCGGGATCTGGGCAGCGCCTGATCCGTGTGTTGGTCCAGACAGGTTACCGATCTCCATGGCAACAATATCCAACAACGACCGCTACTACACCTCTGCAGGCGATATTTTCAGCGTCCTGCGCACCCTGCAGGCGGACCGCTCCAGCATCAGTGTCCAGTTCAATGGCAATGGTGCCATGTACAGCTCACTGGTGCTGGACGTCAACCTGAAAAACCGTACCTTCCAGCTGGATGAGTTTTCGCCACGCGAAGCGCATCGTCAGGCGGAGGCCGGCACCCCGTTCAGCATACGCGCATCAATCAATGGCATTAGAGTGCATGCCAAAGACATGTCGATCAAACGTGTCCGGCAGGATGCCGACGGCCTGTACTACGAGTTGGCGTTCCCTGAACGACTGCTTTATCTGCAACGCCGCGACGCATTCCGGGCCTGGGTTCCGGCCACCCTGATGGTGGCGGCCAACTGTGTCAATGCCAAATACCCCGATGGTTTGCACGGACGGGTGCTGAATATGTCAGCCACCGGCTTTCGCCTGGTTATTGAAGGCAAGATTGATCCGCCGCCCGGTATGCTGGAAGAATTTGCCCTGACCATGAGCCTGCCCTTGATCGACCACGATCTGTCCTGCCCTGCCGAAGCCGTCTACGTCCAGTACCAGCAGGATCGCAATCATACTGTGCTGGGCTTTCGGTTTGGCAACATGGGTCGTGGCGACCAGGTGGCCGTCAACCGGTTTGTCACGCAACTGCAGCGCGAAAGTATCGCCTGACCTCCCCAGCTACCACCTATGCGCGGGACTTCACGGCTGATGAGTGAACGTGTCCCAGCCGGGCAACGAAGCAAGCCGGGCCAGATCTTCCGGGCGGTCGACATCCCACTTCGGTGACAGTTCCTGCCAGCGAAGACCTGCTGACTGGAGTCGTTGCCGGGTCTGCTGCAGAACCTGCGGCTGCCCCCAATCGATGTCGGCAAAGGCGGGAGCCGTGGCCGCACGCAGCCCAATCAGGACGTACCCCCCGTCATCGGCCGGCCCCAGCACCACCGGTACACCGGCTGCCAGCAGCGCCAATGCCTGCGCCACGTAGTTTCCGTCAACGGACGGGCAGTCGGCACCCACCACGACCACGAAATCGGCCTCTGTCAGTGCATCAACGGTCGCATTGTGCATGCGCTCACCCAGATCCCGGCCATATTGCTGATAGACATGCGACACGCCGTCCAGCTCCCGGAAGAAGTCTTCGCCACCGCTGGCCGAAGCCCACAGCTGCAATGGCGCCTGGGCTGACCGCGACAGCTGTTGCCAGCCGAAGCGGATCAATTGCCGATGCAATTGCAAGGCTCCGGCTTTCCCCAGTGCCGGCTGCAAGCGTGTTTTTACCTGCCCGGCAACGGGCGTTTTGGCGAAAAACAGTATCCGCGCCTGTGGGTAGCGATACGTCATGCTCACGGCTCCTGTCCCGGCGATGCCCCGCCTCGACCGCCATGATGCTTGCTGTAGTATTGGGCGTGCAGGTCCGCAGGGCTGGCTCCCAGGACAAACGCCAGGCGCAATCGCCACATCAACCAGGTGGTGGCCAGGATGCCGTGCCGCTGCCAGCGGCGACTGGAGGCAATAACGGGCGGGCGCAGGCAGACAGGGCGCGACAGACGGCGTAGAGCCTTGCTGACAATGACATCTTCCATCAACGGCACGTCCGGGTAAGCCCCAATTTGTTCAAACACCGCACGCCGTACAAAGATGGCCTGATCGCCAGTGGCAACCGCTGTCAAGCGCGAGCGCAGATTCATCGCAGCTGCAATGACCCGGAATGCCGGGTGTTGACCATCGAGACGCACATCGAAGCGTCCCCAGGCTCGCGAGCTGTCGGCCAGCGCTGACAGCACCCGTTCAGCGGCTCCGTCAGGCAAGGTAGTATCGATATGCAGGAACAGCAGGATATCTCCGGTGGCCTGCGCGGCGCCGGCGTTCATTTGCCGGGCACGACCGGGCGCGCTTTGCAGGCAGTGGTCTGCCAGATGCCGGGCAGCCTCGACGCTGGCATCGGTGCTGCCGCCATCCACTACTATCACCTGATGCCCGGCCTGGCGCAGCCCCTGCAGTGCGGGCAGCTGCTGCCGCAGGGTGACCGCCTCGTTCAATACCGGGATGATGATGCTGAGTCTGCTCACATTAAGGCCTTGTTCAGGTGTTTGCTGGTAGCGTAGCGACTAATATACTGCTTTGGGCGATTATCACGCTTTTTCTTAAACAAAGGCTATGCGAATGCAAAATAAAGGAGGATAATATGCCGCCATTATTGTTACTGATTGCCTTCGCAGTCGGCGGTAATAAACTGGCTACTTTGCCGTTCTCTTCTCGAAAGACAGCGCGTTGTAATTAATGAATCTCGAAAATTTCTATATCGTCGCCACTGATCCTGACGAGCCCGCCCTTCAGGTCAATATCTCGGGGCCTTATCTGACCCAGCAGGCTGCACAGGCAGACCTGACGGCGGCCATTGATGAGGCTGCGGAGCTGGATCCCAGCGCCCGCGCCTATGATTACCGTATCTGCAAACTGGCCTGCCAGAAACCCGGTGTGATCCAGCACATGGCCTGCCACGCAGCACGCCCCAGCTGAGTTCTGCCCACGCCGCTCAAGCTCTGCTATAATCCCGACCGCTGTCCAAAACCAGACCTCGCCTTACCTTTTGCCCCGGTGGCACAGCTGGATAGCGCGGCCCCCTCCTAAGGGGCAGGTCGCAGGTTCGAATCCTGCCCGGGGCACCAAAAAAAGCTATATATTCAACATATTAAAGGTTCGATCCCTAGAGAATCAGAGAGCGCAACATAGAATATCGGCTCCGTGTCACCAATATGTCGCCATCAGGCAAAACCCTTCCCGCACTCACGGCCAGGCATCTCATCCTCGCTCTGAGTAGATTCGCTGACCAAGCAGAACTTCATGCACTCCAACAAAGCAATCGCCTGGCGAATGAACCCCGACGTATCGGAATATCTCGTTGCCGTCGCGGCCGAAGGCGACACCTACCCTGATAGAGTGTACCAATCATTTTCCGCCAGTGCGGGTAGTGGCACTTTGTGGCACTTCTTCCAATATAGGACGTATGGGATATTTTTGAATTTTACCCCATACGGGTGATAGGGAAAAAGTGCCACAAAGTGCCACTATTTCATTCAAAGGCATCAATTTCAGATGCCGCGCCCAACATATAACCCTTGAAGCCTCGCTTCCCGCCGGAGAGTTTTCCGGGCTGAATGCCTCGCTTATTGAGCGCGCGGGTCATCGCGGTTTTCGTCCACGGGTTGTTAATACCGTTTGCCCGCTGCCACTGCGTGAAGCGGTCATAAACTTCAGCCGTACCAACACTTCCGCCTGTCATCTCGATAAGGTGATCCGCTACGAACTCACCCAGGCTGTCCTCGCTGTCCAGATACTCCGCGCTTACAGCAGCCACCGCATCGGGAACTTGCAGCCCATGCCTCGACCATGCCACTGCACCGTCAACCATCCAACGAAGAATCGCAGGCCATTCAGATTTCAGCTTCTTGGGAAGATCCCGATCGCGCTCTGCCTCCGGTAGAGTCTGGTTAAACGGCACCAGCACCACTCGTGCCCGGATCGCCTCATCAATGTCACGGAATGACGGCTGGTGGTTGCCGGCGATAAATAGCTTGAATTTGGGCAGGTAATCGAAAAAATCCTGCTTCATAAAGCGAGCGGTAATAGCGTCACCACCGGTCAGATCTTTAATGAGGGACTCGTTCCATGCCTTGCCCGCTGGCAGCTCGCTGCCGGCAACCAGCCGTGCCCCATGCAGTCCCGCCAGATCCGTAGGGTGACGCTCTCCGCCGCCGTCGAGGAACGTCTGAGCAGGTGCCCGCTTCGCGTAGTCGCCCATGATGTCGAACAAGGTGCTCAAAAATGTAGACTTGCCATTGCGCCCGGTGCCGTACAGGAAGAACAACTTGTGCTCGCCGGTGTGCCCCGTGAGCGCGTACCCTGCCGCCCGTTGCATGAAGTCGATCAATTCTTGATCGCCATCAAAGACCCGATGCAGGAACTTGAACCACAGATCAGGGGTTGTGCCGATGCCCGCCGGCGTCACACTGCAATGCTTTGTGATCCAATGATTGCGCTGGGGCGGTGACAACTCGCCTGTTTTCAGGTCAACGGTGCCGCCCGGTGTGCCTAGCATCATCAAATCGGCGTCGAATTGATCCACAGTCGCAACCAGGTCAGCGTTAGAGCGCGCCATGCTTTGCACGCTAGCCACGTTGCTGGCCTGGCGTAAAGCTTTGGCATTATCGCGCCCGTACTTGAGCAATGCCTTCTTACCATTCTCGCTTTGGGCCGCCGCTTTCCGCTCTGCCGACTCCATCAGCTTTTGGGCCTTCACCCGCAGAAAATCCCGCGTCAGGGTCATGTGCAGCAATCGATCATCAACGGCCCACTTGCCACCATCCCAGAACAACCACTTGCCCCACGTGTGGACGTAACGGGCATCCCTGCTGAATCCAGCCTTCGACAAATCCAGCGCTAGCGCGTCATGGGATAGGTCGGGATAAGTGTCTGCACCGAACGGCACAATCTGCCTCCCCTCTCCCGGTGCGGTCTGGTCGATAGAATCCAGCAGCGCCGATATGTCGGCCTCGCTTTCGGGGTCGGGGGCAAACTTCAGCGCGGTGCGAACTATTCGGCCTATATCGTCATACCGTGATTGCCAACGCTCATCCCTCGGGCCTTCACTGACCGTCATCAGGGCTTGAAGCTCATCAACTACCGCGCGCTCGTTCATTCCGTTGGACACCCTGTGTGCCGATAATCGAACCAACGGCTCGTGGTAACTATTCCCGGAACGCACCTCATCTTGCAGACTCAGGAACTCGCCAGCAGGTTTTCGGGCTGTCGATCCGGTTTCGGAGTAATGGTCGCGCCCGCTTTTGGGTAACTGATCCACGGCTATTTTCAGATCGCCCAACGCGTCCTCCAGGTGGATCTCGGCATTAGCATCAATAGACTGAATCGAGCACAATGTGGGTTCGCCCTTCAGGTGCCAACTGCCCGGCCACCGGAATGGATGCACCAATGGTGTCCCGGATGGATCGCCGCCGCATATTGTCATTGCCATATTGCGCGCAGACTTGAGCCGCTGGTGTTCCTCCGGGCAGTCGGTCGGCTCACTGAGCCGCCAGTGCGCGTGCAGCTTGGGTAGTATCTCGCCGCTGTTTTCATCAGTGACTTTGCCACCTGATTCGACAACGACGGTCGGCTGCCCGATTAGCCCTACCAGCTTTTTCAGCGCTTGCCTGGGGTTGCCCGAGTCCAGATCAATAGACCTGTCTCTTATACACATCTCCGAGCCCACGAGACAGGCA
>CAJXPR010000128.1 GCA_913058135.1 uncultured Gammaproteobacteria bacterium | reverse complement strand
GACTGGTGACCATGGAAGAGTTTGAGAAAGCCAAGGACAAGATCATGATGGGCGCCGAGCGCAAATCCATGGTCATGTCGGACAAGGAAAAAACCAACACCGCCTATCACGAGGCTGGTCATGCGATTGTTGGCCGCCTGGTGCCGGAACATGATCCGGTCTACAAGGTCAGCATTATTCCGCGCGGCCGGGCGCTGGGCGTGACCATGTTCCTGCCGGAAGAGGATCGCTACAGTATCAGCAAGCGCGCGATTCTGAGCCAGATCTGCAGTCTCTACGGCGGTCGTATCGCCGAAGAGATGACGCTGGGCGCAGAGGGCGTGACCACGGGTGCGTCCAACGATATCCAGCGTGCCACGGAAATGGCGCGCAACATGGTGACCAAGTGGGGGCTGTCGGAAAAACTGGGGCCACAGATGTATGCCGAAGATGACGGCGAGGTCTTTCTGGGTCGCTCGGCCGGTGGTTCGCAGAAACAGCACTCCGGGGAAACCGCCAAGCTGATCGACGAAGAAGTCAAAAGCATCATTGATTATTGTTACAGTACGGCCAGGCAGCTGCTTGACGAAAACCGTGACAAGCTAGAGCTGATGAAAGATGCGTTGATGGAATACGAGACCATTGATGTGGAACAGATCAATGACATCATGGCTGGCCGTAAGCCGAGACCGCCAGCTGACTGGTCTGATACCGACAGCGGTTCCGGCTCTGCACGCACAGGCTCGCATGACGATGCCCGCGATGGCGAGTCTGATGATTCCCGCTCGGACAAGCCCGTGGGTGGCCCGGTCAGCGAACACTGATCGGGGGCTGCCCCGGGGACCGCTTGCGTGATCTTGATGCCGCCTCAAAACGCTGATCCTGAAAGGCCGGCGCCGCTCCTGATGTGCGGTGGCCGGCAGCTGGACCTGTCCACACCCCGTGTCATGGGGATTCTTAATGTAACCCCGGATTCGTTTTCCGATGGCGGTGTCCTGGGTGTCGCGCCCGGCGACGGGTCTCCGGGTTTCAGTGTTTCTGTTGATAAAGCCCTGCGGCGCGCCGAGGTGATGGTCGCTGACGGCGCTGCCATCATTGATGTCGGTGGCGAGTCCACTCGCCCCGGCGCCGCCAGTGTCTCCGAACAACAGGAGCTCGATCGCGTCATACCGGTGATCGAAGCTATTGCGCGGCATCTTGATGTTATTGTGTCGGTCGATACCAGCAGTCCTGCTGTCATCCGTGAGTCAGCCATGGCCGGTGCCGGACTGGTCAATGATGTCCGGGCGTTGCGCCGTGACGGCGCGCTCGCCGCAGCCGCGACCACAGCCATGGGTGTTTGTCTGATGCATATGCGGGGTGAACCCGATACCATGCAGAAAGCGCCTGTGTACGATGAAGTGCTTACGGAGGTCCGGGACTTTCTTCAACGGCGGGTTGCTGAATGTGAACAAGCCGGTATAGTGCGCGCACGCATCTGTCTGGACCCCGGGTTTGGTTTTGGCAAGACGCTGGCGCATAATTACACCTTGCTGCGCGAGCTGTCGCAATTGCGGGACATCGGGCTGCCCTTGCTGGTGGGCCTGTCGCGCAAATCAATGATCGGCAACGTGGTAGAGCGACAGGTTGCTGGCCGGTTGGCGGGTAGCCTGGCAGCGGCGGTGTTGGCTGTCATGCAGGGTGCAAGCATCGTGCGTGTGCATGATGTAGCGGCGACAACGGATGCGCTGAAGGTTATTCAGGCAACGCAACAACTGAGCTAGGACGCTGACAGCTCGACAGGGAAACAAGAACAATATGGGATCGCCCAAAAAAATGGAAAAACAATACTTTGGTACGGATGGCATTCGCGGGCATGTGGGCGAATATCCTATTACACCTGATTTCATGCTGAAACTGGGTTGGGCGGCTGGCAAGGTGTTCGCCCGCTCCGGTGGCTTGCGCAGCAAAATTCTGATTGGCAAGGACACCCGTGTATCGGGTTACATGTTCGAAGCTGCGCTGGAAGCGGGTCTGGCCTCTGCCGGCGTCGACATCAACATGCTCGGACCCATGCCCACGCCGGCGATTGCCTATCTGACCCGGACTTTTCAGGCGCAGGCAGGTATCGTGATCAGTGCCTCTCACAACGCCTTTCAGGACAACGGTATCAAGTTCTTTGCCGGAGATGGCACCAAACTGCCGGACAAAACCGAGCTGGCCATCGAAGAGTATCTGGGGCGTGATATCACCACTGTTGCCTCCGACCAGATTGGCAAGGTCACGCGTATCACTGATGCAGCCGGCCGTTATATTGAATACTGCAAACGTACAGTGCCTGGCGACATCGTGTTGCAGGGCCTGAAAATAGTGGTGGACTGTGCCCACGGCTCAACCTACCACATCGCTGCCAACGTGTTCTCCGAACTGGGTGCCTCCGTGAAGGCCATCGGCGTGTCGCCCAATGGCATGAATATAAATCAGGATTGCGGTTCAACCTCGCCCCAGGCGCTGGTCAAGGCAGTGTTGGCGGAACAGGCGGATCTTGGTATCGCGTTCGACGGCGATGGCGACCGCGTCGTCATGGTCGATCATCTGGGCAATGTGGTGGACGGCGATGAATTGCTCTATATCATTGCTCGCGATCGGCAGCGCCGGCAAATCGGCTTTGGCGGTGTGGTTGGCACGCTGATGAGCAATCTGGGGCTGGAGCTTGGCCTTGCTGCGCTGGATGTCCCCTTTGTTCGCACTGATGTGGGCGACCGGTATGTCATGGAGATGCTCAAGAAGAATAGCTGGCAACTGGGAGGCGAGTCTTCTGGTCATATAGTCTGTCTTGATGTCACCAGCACCGGCGATGGCATCATTTCTGCGTTGCAGGTGCTGGCAGCGATGGTGCAGACCGGAACCAGTCTGCGCGAACTGCGGGTCAGGATGACCAAGATGCCACAGCATATGGTCAACGTACGGGTAACGAGCAAGTCGGCAGTCATGTCGAATCCTGACGTGCTGGCGGCGGTGGCTGAGCTTGAGCACAAGCTGGCGGGAAGAGGCCGGGTGCTGCTACGGCCCTCGGGTACGGAGCCGCTGATCAGAGTCATGGTTGAGGGCGAAGATGAGACTGCTGTGGCCGGTCACGCCAATGCGCTGGCTGAGGTGGTTTCGGCATCGCGCGGGTGATGCGGCTGATCTTGCAAGGTCAGGACAAACTGGTTATAGTGGCGCCCCGTTTTAACAATGTCGGGCGCCGGCATCGCACAGGGTAGTCAACATGCGTCGGGCTTTGGTTGTTGGAAACTGGAAAATGAATGGTACACGCGACAGCATTCAGGTGCTGTTGCGTGCTCTGGCCGCGAAGGTGTCGCACGGCATCAACGGTGTTGATATTGTAGTCTGTCCGCCGTTTCCGTATCTGGCTCTCGCTGCCGAGGCAACACGGGGCTGCGAAATAGTTCTCGGTGCGCAGAATGCGTGGTGTGAGAGCGAAGGCGCATTCACCGGTGAGGTTGCTCCCGGCATGTTGGTGGATTGTCGGGCGCGTTATGTCATTCTGGGGCATTCCGAGCGCCGCCAGCAGATGGCTGAATCGGATGAGCTGATAGCGCGCAAGTTTGTGGTCGCTCAACAGGCCGGACTTATCCCGATTTTATGTGTGGGCGAGACCCTGGAGCAGCGCGATGCGGGCCATGCGCAGGCCACGGTGGCTGCTCAGCTCAATGCTGTGCTTGCAGTGGCAGGTATCGCCGCCTTCGAACGGGCAGTGATTGCTTACGAGCCGGTCTGGGCTATCGGCACCGGCAGCTCTGCCTCGGCGCAACAGGCGCAGCAGATGCACGCCGGTATCCGCGAGTTGATTGCGAGCCATGATGCCGAGGTGGCCAGTGCAATACAGTTGCTTTACGGCGGTAGTGTAAGCCCGGCCAATGCCGCTGAATTATTTGAGCAGGCCGACATTGACGGTGGGCTTGTAGGTGGGGCCTCGCTTGATGCGTCGGCATTTATCGAAATTTGTAAAAGTGTGAGCTGAATTATGGAAACTCTTGTGGTCGTTGTGCATGTGATTGCCGCTATCGCGATCATCGGCCTGGTTCTGTTGCAGCAGGGCAAAGGTGCCGATGCCGGCGCTGCCTTTGGCAGCGGTGCGTCGCAGACAGTGTTCGGCAGTTCGGGGTCGGGCAACTTTCTGACACGCTCAACCACGATTGCTGCGGTGATCTTTTTTGCTACCAGTCTGGTGTTGGCGATTTACGCTCAGCAGTACAGCATGGGCGGCATGAATGACGCGTCGCCGATTGTAAACCCCGACGTTCTGCGTGAACTGGAAGAGTCGGATGTACCACAGTTGACCGCGCCAGCGACATCCTCGGATGTCCCGGATGTGCCGGAAACGGCCCCGCAGGGCGGGCAGCAGTAAAAGTTTGGCCGAAGTGGTGGAATTGGTAGACACGCTATCTTGAGGGGGTAGTGGCCTTATGGTCGTGCGAGTTCAAGTCTCGCCTTCGGCACCAATTGCGGGAAAGTTGTTTGTTAATGCGTGCTCGATTATCGGGGCCGGATTCGAAAGTCACTTGACTTTCGGGGCTGTAAGCAACTAGAATACCTGCCCTCAGATAGAGGCTTTGCCAGAAGTCATCTGAGTTCAGCAATGAAAGATTGCTGAGAAGTTAGAAGTTTTGTTGCGGGGTGGAGCAGTCTGGCAGCTCGTCGGGCTCATAACCCGAAGGTCGTAGGTTCAAATCCTGCCCCCGCTACCACTATTTTGCGACCCAGGTCTGGATCCAGTTGCCTGGGTTGTCAATTTGCAGTAGCTGCGCTGAATAGCCTGGCTCTGTACCAGAGCCCCTTGATGGGGCTTTTTATTAGGTGCAGATTTTTTGTCAGATGCAATTCATTCAGTCTGCAATGAATGCACATTGTGCAAGGTGTGAAAGATGTATGCACTGGTCATGCCGGGGTATACAGGTTCCGCCACCGGTGGGTGCGTGCAGGCGTCCCCGGTAAGACAAATATTTTGTTTTTGAGGTGGGCCGCAGGCCCACTTTTTGTTTGTGTCGTAAAAAAGGGTTAAGGCAAGGTGGTAGCATCAGTCGACATGATCTCTGATTTGCTCCGGCCCACAATCGAGGCGCTGGACCTGGAGCTGTGGGGTGTAGAGCATATTGCCCGTGGGCGCTCGAGCCTGTTGCGTATTTATATCGACAGCCCGGAAGGCATCACCATAGATGATTGCGAGCGCGCCAGTCGTCAGGTCAGCGGTGTGCTGGATGTGGAAGATCCATTGTCAGGTGAATATACTCTGGAGGTGTCATCCCCGGGAATGGATCGCCCCTTGTTCCGATTTGAACAATACAGTCAGTTTATTGGTGACGTGGTGAGTTTGCGCCTTCGGACACCGATTGATGGGCGCCGCAAGTTCAAGGGCGTTCTGGAGAAGGCGGAGGCAGATCAGATAGTCATGACTGTTGACGGCGAATTAGTTGAAATTCCATTTCAGCAGATCGACAAGGCCAACATCGCATTTTGACTGGCATGCTGGTCCGGCTCGCAGCTGGAACGATGAATCCGTGTGTAAGGTGACACTACTATGATGAGTAAAGAAATTCTGATGGTTGCAGACGCGGTCTCGAATGAGAAGGGAGTGTCACGCGACGTAATTTTTGAAGCCATCGAGGTGGCGCTGGCAACAGCGACAAAAAAGCGCTTCGAGGAAGAAGAAGTGCAGTGCCGTGTGCGTGTAGATCGCAAAACCGGTCTGTATGAATCTTTCCGGGTCTGGGATGTGGTTGCGGATGACGAGCTGGAAGAACCGGCTGCGCAGATCGCTCTGAGTGCAGCGCAGGAAAAGAACCCGGATCTTAAAATCGGCGACGTTTACGAAGAGAAGATCGAGAACACGGATTTTGGCCGGATTGCCGCGCAGACCGCCAAGCAGGTTATTGTACAGAAAGTCCGTGAAGCAGAACGTGACCTGGTTATTGCCGAATACCGCGACCGAATTGGTGAGCTGGTGTCCGGTACGGTCAAGAAGGTAACGCGGGAAAGTGTGCTGGTTGATCTGGGCGGCAACGCCGAGGCCCTGTTGACCCGTGACCAGATGATTCCGCGTGAAATGTTTCGCACAGGCGATCGTATTCGCGCATTGTTGCTTGATGTGCGCCAGGAAGTGCGAGGTCCGCAACTGTTTCTCAGCCGCACAGCGCCAGGCATGTTGATTGAGCTGTTTAAAATTGAAGTGCCGGAAATCGCTGAAGAGGTCATCGAGATCCGCGCTGCTGCGCGCGACCCGGGGTCACGTGCAAAAATCGTCGTGAGTACCAACGATGGCCGTATTGATCCGGTCGGCGCCTGCGTGGGTATGCGCGGTTCGCGTGTTCAGGTGGTGTCCAATGAGCTGGCAAATGAACGCATTGACATCATTCTGTGGGATGATAACCCCGCACAGCTGGTGATCAACGCCATGGCGCCCGCAGAAGTTGCGTCCATCGTGATGGACGAAGACAGCCATACTATGGATGTTGCTGTGGAGGAAGACAATCTGGCTCAGGCCATCGGTCGTAGCGGGCAAAACGTGCGCCTGTCTGCCGAACTGACCGGCTGGGCTATCAATGTGATGAGCGTTGACGATGCCAATGAAAAACAGCAGCAGGAAGCCAGTGGCTTCATCACCACATTCATGGAAAAACTGGATGTTGATGAAGACGTAGCAGAGCTGCTGGTCAGCGAAGGGTTTACCTCGCTGGAAGAAGTTGCCTATGTACCGATGGACGAATTGCTGAACATCGAGGGCTTTGACGAAGATATTGCCAAAGAGTTGCGCGACCGCGCGCGAGATGCGCTGCTGACTCAGGCGATTGCATCGGAAGAAGGCCTGTCCAGCGCCAATCTGGAAGCCGATCTGTTGAATATGGAAGGCATGGATGATGTGCTGGCCCTGGCCCTGGCAGCCAAGGGTATCGTCAGCATGGAAGATCTTGCTGAGCAGGCGATTGATGAATTGATGGATATTGAAGGCATGGACGAAGAACGTGCCGGAAAACTGATTATGACCGCTCGAGCGCCCTGGTTTGAGTAAACTGTTTGTATGAATCGTTTGCACAAAATCGGGCACCAAGAGTAGACAGGAGTAGCTAAATGGCAGATGTAACAGTCGGTGAGCTTGCCAAAGTGGTTGGTGTTACCGCGGAACGGCTTCTGGCCCAGATCAAAGAGGCCGGACTGCCGCACAAACGCGCGGAAGACCCGATTTCCAATGAGGACAAGAACGCATTGTTGTTGTTTCTGCGGCGCAGTCATGGCGCATCGGAGGCCGTTGACTCCGCTCCCAAGAAAATCACACTGAAGCGTAAAACCGTGGCCACACTGAAGACTTCTTCTGGTCAGGGTCGCGGCAAAACGGTGAACGTGGAAGTGCGCAAGAAGCGCACCTACGTCAAACGCAGCGAACTGGAGCCCGAGAAGCCCGTAGAAGAAGCGGAAGCAGTTGCCACTGACGATATGCAGGAGCAGGCGCCGCCGGCAGAGCCGGTAGTCGAGCAACAGCCGGACACTGCGGTCAAGGCTGACGACGCTGCTGTTGAAGAGGCACCCGCTGCCAGCGAGGACGCCAAGCCCGCAGCCAAGGAGGCGGACGACAGCAGCAAAACGGATGATAGCGCCGATGTTACGGCGGCCGCCACTGCCGAGCAGGTGGAAGCGGCGCGGGCAGCCAAAACCGGCCAGCCGGCCTCCGGTAAAGCCAAGGCGCCAGTCAAGACCGGTCGCAAGGATGATGCCGACGAGAAAGAAGATGACAAAAAATCCGGCTTCCGCAAGAAGTCGGCGCCTGCCAAGAAGCAGGGCAAGGCACGTATCACGGCGGATGATTTTGTCCTGGAAGACAATGATTTTGATAGCGCAGGTGGTCGTGGCCGACGTGGTGGGCCGCGCAAGAAACCTCGCAGCAAGCAACATGGTTTTGAGAAACCAACGGAGTTTATTTCGCGCGAAATTATCATTGGTGAAGCCAATACAGTGCCTGATCTGGCACAGAAGATGTCTCTCAAGTCAGCCGAGCTGATCAAGAGCCTGTTTAAAATGGGTGTCATGGCAACCATTAACCAGGTGCTGGATCAGGACACTGCGACACTGCTGGTGGAAGAATTCGGGCACACGGCCAAGTTCGTGTCCGCCGATGCCATTGAAGATGATCTGTATGAATCCCTGGCGTATGACGGTGGCGCGGAAGCGGTAAGCCGTGCGCCGGTTGTCACGGTGATGGGCCATGTTGACCACGGCAAAACATCGCTGCTTGACTACATTCGCAAGTCGGCTGTCGCCTCTGGCGAAGCCGGCGGAATCACTCAGCACATCGGTGCCTACCATGTAGAAACTGATCACGGCATGATCTGCTTCCTTGATACGCCTGGCCATGCTGCGTTCAGCGCGATGCGTTCGCGTGGCGCGAAAGCAACTGACGTCGTGGTGCTGGTCGTGGCTGCTGACGATGGTATGAAACCACAAACTGAAGAAGCCATTCAGCATGCCCGCGCTGCCGGGGTGCCGATTGTTGTGGCCATCACCAAGGTTGATAAAGAAGATATTGATATCGACAAAGTGACCAGTGAACTGGCCGCCAAAGATGTGATCCCGGAAAGCTGGGGTGGTGACATCATGTTTGTGCAGGTATCTGCACACACGGGCGCTGGTATCAATGAGCTGCTGGAAGCAATTCTGCTGCAATCTGAAATGCTCGAGCTCAAGGCATTTATTGATGCTTCTGGTAAAGGTGTCGTGATTGAGTCACGTCTGGACAAAGGTCGAGGCCCGGTGGCGTCTGTGTTGGTACAGAATGGTACGCTAAATGTGGGTGACGTGGTCCTGGCTGGTCATGAGTATGGCCGGGTAAGAGCACTCATCGATGAAACCGGCCGTTCAGTCAAGTCTGCAGGCCCGTCCATACCGGTCGAGGTGCTTGGCTTTAATGGTGTGCCCGAAGCCGGGGATGAATTTGTCGTTGTTGTCGACGAGAAAAAAGCAAAAGAAGTTGCTGAATTCCGACTGGAGCGACACAAAGACCATAAAGCTGCGTTGCAGCAGGGCAACAAGATCGAAGCCATGTTCGCGGGCATTGGCCAGGCCGACAAGGGCATTCTTAATGTCGTGATCAAATCCGATGTGCGCGGCTCCATGGAAGCGATCGTGGGTTCTCTGCAGAAGATCGGTACTGACGAAGTTGAGGTCAATGTAGTGGCCTCAGGCGTTGGTGGTATTTCCGAGACTGACGCACATCTGGCGGTAACCTCCAAAGCCATGCTGATCGGCTTCAACGTACGTGCCGACAAGTCTGCACGTGACGTTATCGAGAACGAAGGTGTGAATCTGCGTTACTACAACGTGATCTATGACGTGATCGACGACGTCAAGGCAATACTGGGTGGCATGCTGACACCGGAGCTACGCGAAGAGATACTGGGCGTCGCTGAAGTGCGCGATGTGTTTAACTCACCGAAGTTTGGCCAGGTCGCCGGCTGCATGGTTGTTGAAGGCAGTGTGTTCCGTAACAAGCCGATTCGGGTGTTGCGCGACAACGTAGTGATCTATGAAGGTGAGCTGGAGTCGCTGCGACGTTTCAAAGACGATGCCAACGAAGTACGCAATGGCATGGAGTGCGGCATAGGCGTGAAGAACTACAATGACGTCAAAGCTGGCGACAAGATCGAGGTCTATCAGACCACTCAGGTCGCACGTTCACTGTAAGGGCAGTTTATATGAACAAGCCTTCACCGAGAGCACCTGTCTCTTATACACATCTGACGCTGCCGACGATCTACTCTGTGTAGA
>CAJXPR010000127.1 GCA_913058135.1 uncultured Gammaproteobacteria bacterium | reverse complement strand
GAGATTTCTGCCTGTCTCGTGGGCTCGGAGATGTGTATAAGAGACAGCTCATGAACTGTTTGCCGAGGCCGTGCGACTGTATCGCCCCATTTTACCTGTGTGCAGTGAGGAAGATCCGTTTGTCGTGATGAGTGCCGGTAAAGCCCCGCAGCTAAGCGAGCTGCGTCTGCAAATGGGAACCGTGTGGCTGTGGAATCGCCCGGTGTATGATCCGGCCGATGGCGGACATCTGCGCATTGAAATGCGGACCCTGCCGGCGGGCCCCAGCATCAGGGACATGATGGCCAATGCGGCACTGATGATCGGACTGGCGCGCCTGCTGCAGTCTTCCATGCGTGATCTGTTGCCCTCCATTCCGTTTGACTACTGCGTTCGCAATTTCTACCGGGCTGCCGAAAAGGGGCTTGCTGCCAAACTTATCTGGCCCTCCACCAGCCAGAGTGAACCGGAGTATCATTCAGCCGCCAGCATCCTGGCCCGTTTGCTGCCCATGTTGCCAAGACAGCTGGCGGAAATGGGATTTATCGAGGCTGATTTCCTGCCTTTGCTGGATGTCATCCAGGAACGCCTGGACACTCGTCAAACCGGTGCGCAGTGGCAACTGGACCAATTTGCCCTGTTGCGACAATCGCAGTCGCCGCAGGAAGCATTGCTGACCATGCAGCAGATCTATCAGCGCAACAGCCTGCAAAATGTGCCGGTGGCGCAATGGGAACTGTCATGATCGCGCCGATGCTCCATAGCTGGCGCGACCCGCAACCGGATGAGATCGCACCGTTGTTAGCGGACTTCCTCGACGCGCTGACAGGCCCTGTGCATATTCACTTGTCAGGGCGTGACAGCAGTCGCTGTCGTGTGGCCGTTACCCTGTTACATGGCAATGAACCGTCGGGGCTGAGCGCTGTGCACGCATTATTGCGTCAGGGCATTGAACCGGCAGTGGATACCCACCTGTTCATCGTCAACGTCGAGGCGGCGCGCGCCCGGCCGCTGTTTTCACATCGCATGTTGCCGGGCGACCGCGATCTTAACCGCAGCTTCAGGGCACCATTTGCCGATGACCCCCAGGGGCGGCTGGCACAGGTGCTGCTGACGTGCTGGCAGACGCTGGCGCCGGAGGCGCTGATCGACATTCACAACACATCCGGTGCGGGTCCCTCGTTTGGTGTTGTGACCAGCATTGACGCGGCGCACGAGTCCCTTGTCAGCCTGTTTACCCACCGGGTGATCATGACGGACCTGGTATTGGGTTCGGTGATGGACCTGAGCGGTCGCTTCTGTCCCGTGGTAACGATTGAATGTGGTGGTGCGCGCAGCCAGGAATCCGATCGCACCGCGCTGATTGGTCTCACCCAATACCTCAGCCTCGAGCGGGTGCTGGACAGGGTCCCTGGCAACGATGTCATCATGGATTACTTTCATCATCCCTTGCGACTTGAGCTGCTGCCTGGCGTTGCCGTGGACTATGGTCACGAGGCCTTACTGGTGCGTGGCGTCACGTTGCTGCCCGATCTGGAACACTTAAATTTTAATCAGGTCGAACCGGGCACACGGCTGGGCGTTATTACCGGGGAACTGGCTGACGTTCTGCAGGCCCGGACCAGTCAGGGAGTAAATCGCCTGCTGCACTTCTTCTGCGCTGACAGTGATTATCTGGTCACGCGCGTGCGCATGAAATTTTTTATGGTCACCAACAACCCTGAAATCGCCCGTACCGACTGCCTGTTGTATTTTGTGCCAGCCTGAGCAGAAGCTGCTCGCGGTCCCGATTTGGCATATCCGTTTCTGATCTCTATACTGGGCTTCTATTCACAGAAAACCATCGCATAAAGTCATAACCTGGAGTTTAGTGTCTATGATGAATCCGAAGAAAATCCTGTGTTCGTTTGTACTCGCCTCAACCGTGGCTGGCTGCAGCCAGGAGTCCGAGGTTGTCGAAGCTGAGGCCGCCGTCGAGTCGCAGGCAACGGCGTTTTCCGAGTTTGTCGCTGTGCTGCACCCGGCGTCCGGCAGTGACGTGGAGGGCGTGGTACTGTTCTCCAATAACGATGACGGTGTCAGAGTTGGGGCCCAGATCAGTGGTCTTGCACCGATGAGCACTCATGGTTTCCACATCCACGAATTCGGTGACTGCCGCGAACCTGATGCCAGCTCTGCCGGCGGACATCTGAATCCAGATGGTTTGCCGCACGGGGCCCCCGATGACGATCGCCGACATGATGGCGATCTGGGCAACCTGGTGACCAACGGTGCCGGTGTGGCGCAAACCAATGAGGTTGACCCGGAACTGTCGTTCACAGGTCCGGATTCAATTCTGGGCCGCGCGGTGGTGATTCATGCCAATGCGGATGATCTGGAAAGTCAGCCTTCCGGCGATGCCGGCACACGCATCGCGTGCGGCGTCATCGGCGTGAGCAGCTGACCGGCACCCGTTCATTCGAGCGCGTAAACGACAAGAGCTGCGCCACTGTTCTGCAGCTTGCCCATGGGGCCCTCGGCGCCGCCGGTCATGGCGGTGACGGCACCCATGAAGGTGCCTGCGTGGATGGTTGGCTGGCCGATCACTACCGCTACATGCTGCTTGCCATTGGCCATGTAGGTGATGGGAAAGGAAGCGGGTATGTCACCGGTGCCGGTCTGCCAGAGGACCTCTCCTGTGCTCTCATCAAATGCCTTGAATTGTTGATCCAGCGTGCCACCAAAAATCACGCCCCCGGCGGTGGCGACAATAGCGGTGGTGGGCGGCGCCATTTCGCGGAAATCCCACAACAGTTCACGGGTCTGCAGATCGACAGCCTGCAGCCGCCCAAACTCGCCCTCGCTGCCCGGTACTGGCGTCGGGTCCAGGGAGGCGCCGGTGGACAGAATGCCTCCCTGGCCGGTCGGTCCACCGTTCATGCACATCTGCGTAATCGGCAGGAACAGGATTTTACTGTCCGGGTTAATGGAGCTGACCTGCCAGTTGCGACCCCCGGCAGCAAACGGACACACCAGTTGCGAGATTTCTGCACTGGGGGTGGCATTGGGGTTCATGGTTTTGGCGCCGGTGATCGGGTCGATAGACTTCACCACGTTCTGCAGTCCCAGATCCATTGAGTAAAGGTATTCGCCGGTGGCGGCATCCAGCACGTCGTACAGGGCCATTTTGCCAGCAGTGATCACTACCTTGCGCATGGTGCCGTCGACTGGCAGATAAACGGGTTGACGCTCATAGGTCCAGTCCAGATCCCACTGGTCATTGGCCACATGTTGATAATGCCAGACCAGTTCACCGGTTTGCGGTCGCAACGCCAACGTTGAATTGGTATACAGCGCATCGCTGGTCACACCCTGTGCCGATATCGGGTTCAACAGGGGTGCAGTATCGTAGGTTGGCGCGGTACCGAAATACACCAGGTCGAGCTCCACGTCATAACTTGGTGGCATCCATACCGAGCCACCGCTGCGCTGCGCCAGTTCGAGCCCGTTCCAGGTCATGTCACCGGGTTCGCCTGGCCGCGGGATGGTATAGAAACGCCACGCTTCCTCGCCAGTGTCCACATCCAGGCCCATGATGAAACCGCCCTCGGGCACCATGGTGGCATTAACCCCCTGAATCACCATGCCATTGGCTATGATGGGTGTGGCCCGCAGTGTGTGGCCGCGACGACCGGTGCGCACATCGGCAACGGCATGGTTCCAGATGACGTCACCGGTTTTTGCATCAAGTGCCAGTATGCGCATATCGTTGGTGGGCATGATGACTTTGTTGCCGTGCAGCGCAATGCCAAACTTGGAGCTGGGGCCGGCCCCCTCGGGTAGAGCGTGCTTATAGGACCAGAGTAAATTGCCGTTGCTGGCATCCATGGCCATCAGCGTGTCATTGGCATTAAGCAGGAACAGAACACCATCGTGGACCAGGGGTGTCGGGGTACTGGAGCCGGGTCCCAGCGGTACACGCCAGGCTTCCGTCAGTTCATCAACGTTGTTCCTGTTAATCTGGTCGAGAGGACTGAAACCGTATGCATCCCAGGTTCGGCGCCACATCAGCCAGTCCTGCGCGGGCGGATCGTTCAGCATGGCATCGGTGACGGGTGTCAGCGCCTGCAGCAATGCCTCCCCCTGCTGTTGTGCGACAGTGGAAGCAGCTGTCAGTGACAGCCCCGCGATTATGCCGATGCTGGCGGCCCGTTTTAAGCTTTTCATAGGTTCAGCCCTGTCTTGCGCGGATGGCCGCGCCTGGTTTTATTGTATTGTTATTGACCGTCTGGCCTGCCTTTCAGCTTATAGCGGAAATCCAGTGCCTGTTGTAGTCGCGGCAGGTGTTTTTGCGACGACCGGCATCACCTGACAGCCCGACTGTTTTCATAGTCCCAGGTGCCTTCCTCGACCCGCGCCCCCTGCAATACATTGACCAGGCCATAATTGCCTTCATGGCAGGCGTATTCAAACAGATCGCCGTCGGCTCTGAACATCGGGATGAAGGCGGTCACCGGTTCGGTAAAAGCCTGATTGTCCTGAACGGTGAACTGGTAGTCGACCCGATCCTCGCCAACCCGGGTAAAGCGTTCCACCAACAGTTTATTGGCGCTGATACCAACGCCGGAAAAGCTCTGTGTCTTGTCGTTGAAGTTGCGGGTTTCCACCACCAGCGTATCGCCGTCCCAGCGCCCGCGTGAATCCCCGGTCCACTGGCTGATCTGTTCGGGGATATAAGGCCGGCCGTCCAGGGGCACGATGCGTGACTCGTGGATCATTTCATTAAAGATGACCACATGGTCTTCGGTCTGAAAGAGCTGTACGTTGTTGTTGTAGAGGCTGGGCTCAAAAGGTGGCACTGAATTGAATCCGAGCAGGCAGCGCTCGGACAGGCCGCGGTCTTCCGGGCCATCCTTGCCCACGCCACCTACAGCGAAGCGGACAGGGCGTTCACCCGGTGAGTCCGGGCCCAGTCCGCCAGTGGCAACCGGCGCTCCGTCCACCAGCGGCGGTAACCGACCATTGGCGGGTTCGACGATTAATGAGGTGCGCAGGTTGTAGTCCAGGGGATTGGTTTCTATCCAGAAGTCATTGTAGCCACCGATGGTGCCGCCGATGATGTCGGTCAGCTCCACACCCGAGGTTTCGCGTGCCATCCGCGCCTGCTCCTGCGCCATGACTTCTTCCAGGGTGTAGAATTCGCGATCGCCCAAGGCTGCCGGGCGCTGCATCGGTATGGCAGAACTGAAGTTCCACACCCCGCGCAGCTCCGGGTGTCCCCACTCTGTCCGTGGGGCTTCATAGTCGCCAGGCTCGTTCTGCGCATGCAGTGATGCTGGCAGCAGGCTTGAGAATACGGTTGCAGCAAAACAGGCTGCAGCAAGACGGGTTACAGCACAAGGGGTTGCAGAAAAGGATCGGATCATCATCGTCGAGCTCCTTCGCGTTGCTGTGCGGGTTATTGTTTTTGTTCACCCGGTCAATTTCAGCACAGCCAGAGCTGAGTGGCAAGCGTCTGCCGGCGCTCAGAAAACCCAGGCTATCAGGAGCCACAACACAAGGAAAAAGGCAAAGAAGCCCAGCAGCATGAACTGGATTTCGCCGAGCAGGCCATCGCCCGCTGCGATGGCAAAAATCACCAGCACGGCCAGGGTCACAACAAAGGCGATGATCGCGGCGTCCCGCAGTCCCAGTCCGGGTGCCAGAAAGGTGGCATTGAACTCGGCCAGCATGGGCATGGCAAACAGGGCGCCAATGGTCAGCGCCAGCGCCAGTACGATAAGCACGATGGCCAGGGCCCTGGCATCCTTCTTGTCTTTGGCACCGGCTTTACCCACCATGATCAGCGATCCTGTTGGGCTTTAATCAGTTCACGCAGGTCATGAGGATTAGGCAGGCCGCTGACATCGATCTCCGGCTCGTCGCCCGCTGTGTAGATGGATATCCGGCCAACCCCAAAAATGCGATTGAAGAAGGACTGGTAGACGTTGACCGTGCGGATACGGTGCACGTCCAGCTCGGTTCTGTCCTTGCTCAACAGGCCGCGCTCCAGGATCAGGTCGTCACCAATGAAATCGAGTCGGATGGATTTACATTTCAAATACCAGACCATCAGGATGATGATGCCGATAGCCACCGGAATCAGCAGCACCGCCAGCAGGAAACCGAGCGGGTTGTTCCTGAACATGGCCGGGTGTTCCGAGTACTTTGTCTGCATGGTGATATCCCTGAAAATGATTGCTTAAGGTACCTGTGGCGGGGCTGTCTGACAACCCCGACTACACTTCCGCCCTGAGCCCTAGCGCACCACCTCGGTAGTGCAATAGGTGCTCTCGTCCAACCGCCGTGTATAGTTGTTCAAAATCCGTGTGCCTTCCGCCGCCTTGATGACACCGGCGTTGATCTGTTTGCGAATCAGCTCGCTCATGCGGCGATCAAGGTCATTGGGGAAATACTGAACCTGGCTCAGCATGTCCTTGATGCAGATACCTTTGAGTGTCTCCTCGATCCAGAAGTTGCCGGTCTCGTCTTCCTTGGCATAGACGTGCACCTCGTCAACCCGTCCCAACAGGTTGTGGGCATCACCCAGAATCTCCTGATAGGCGCCCACCAGGAAGATACCGATATGGTAGGCCTCGCCGTGCTTGTAAGAGTGCAGTGGCAGCCAACTGGTGTTGGTGTGTCCATGAACGTACTGATCGATCTTGCCGTCGGAGTCACAAGTCAGGTCGACCACTTGCGCACGCCGGTCGGGGCGCTCCTGCAGTCTGTGCAGTGGCATCACCGGGAACACCTGCTGGATGGCCCAGTGGTCAATGATGGAATGAAATACAGAAAAGTCGCACAGATACAGATCGGTCAGCTGCTCTTCCAGTTCCAGCTGTTCCGTGGGGGGCGGCGTCAGTTGTGCTGCTGCCAGCTTCTGCAGGACTTCGCGACAGGTGCTCCAGTACAGGCTGTCGGTATGCGCCAGTTGATCCAGGGTCATGTAACCCAGACGCATGAGCTGATCGGCTTCCTCGCGGGCCTCGCGGGCGTCGTGGTAGCACTCCAGGAGGATGCCAGTGACATCCGAGCTGCTGGCCTCCTGATACGCGGTTTCCATGCGGGTGACCACGGACGGTGAATCTGGCGGTGTTCCATCATGCATGGGTGGGCTGTCGGGACGGTGTACACCAAGGACGGGTATGACGAGCATGGAGTGGTGAGCAGTCAGTGCCCGGCCGCTTTCCGACAGCAGCGTCGGCACCGGAACGCCACGTTCGTCACAGATTTCCTTGACCGCGTAGACCACGACATTGGCATATTCGCGCAGGCCGTAATTGATTGATGAGTCCGGGTTGTCATAGTCGCCGCCATAGTTCACACCCAGGCCGCCGCCGACGTCCAGGAACCTCACTTTGACGCCACGCAGCACCAGATCGGCATAAATCTGCGTGATCTCCTTGACCGCGCTGCGCAATACCTGGATATCGGAAATCTGACTGCCCAGGTGAAAGTGCAGCAACTCCAGACAATCGCCCTGGCCGCGTTTCTCCAGGATTTTCACCAGGCGCACCAGTTCCGGCACCGTCAGACCAAACTTGGATCGCGCGCCACCGGATTCGTACCAGCGTCCGGCGCCCCGGGTGTTCAGTTTCACGCGGACGCCCAGGCGCGGTTTGAGCTCGCGTTGATCGGCGAGAATCATCAGCTGCTCAAATTCCGTGTACTTCTCGATGATGGGGATGACCTGTTGGCCCAGCTGTTGCGCGTTGAGCATCATGGTTAGCATGACGTGGTCCTTGACCCCGTTGCACAGCATCAGCGTATCCGAGCCGATCATTGGCAGGGCTGCCATCAACTCCGCCTTGGAGCCGCATTCCACGCCAATGTCGAATTCGCGACCCGCTTCGATCACCTCAGCGACGACTTCCTGCAGCTGGTTGACCTTGATCGGGAAAATGCTGCGGTAGACGCCTTCATACTCTGCTGCTTCTATGGCTTCGCGAAACTTGCGGTTCAGACGTTTCACGCGCGAGCTGATGATATCCTGGAAGCGCAGGATCAGCGGCAACGTGGAGCCTTCCGACAAGGCCTCAGCAACGACATCATTGATATCGACACTGACATCTTTGCCTTCGATGGGTTTGACGCTGACATTGCCTTGCTCGTTAATGCTGAAGAAGCCATCGCCCCAGACGTCCATGGCATACATTGTGTGAGCGTCTTCCAGACTCCATGGGGGCGATTGTTGTGCTGTCATTCAATTTACCTCGATTTCATGAAAAAGCTGCAGCCGGTGCGGCTGCAGAGTCGGTTACTGTCGGCAGGCCTTGCACTATTTTCTGCCAGCGCGGCACTCTGCGTACAAGGCCAGCAGCTCGATGCCGATCTGGGCACCTGCCAGTGCGGTAAGTTCAGCATGATCATAGGCGGGTGCGACTTCGACGACATCCATACCGATCAGGTTGATGCCCGGCAGGCCGCGAATGATATTGAGTGCCTGGAACGAGGACAACCCGCCAGGGACCGGTGTCCCCGTACCCGGAGCAAAAGCCGGATCCAGGCAGTCTATGTCAAAGGTAATATAAGTGGGGTGATCGCCAACACGATCTTTGATCCGTCGGACGATGGCGGCAGCACTCTGCTCATGGACCTCGGGGGCCGACACGATGTCATAACCCAGGGTGTCGTCGTTGGTCGTGCGTATGCCTATCTGTATGGAATGCTCAGGCAGCACAATGCCTTCTTTGGCAGCTTTGTAGAACATGGTGCCGTGGTTGACGCCTTCGCCTGACGACGGCCAGGTGTCGGTATGGGCGTCAAAATGTATGAGCGCGATCGGGCCATGCTTTTTGAAGTGCGCACACAGGCTGGGGTAGGAGATAAAGTGGTCACCCCCCAGCAGCAAGGTCGCGGTATCAGTTGCCAGGATCTGGCTGATCCAGGATTCGATATGCTTGACGCTGAGCAGGCCACCGCCTTCATTGTTCTCGCAGTCGCCGTAGTCGACCACCTTAAGCGCTTCCAGCGGATCGATTTTCCAGGGCCAGGGGCGCTCCCAGGCCAGGGACATGGAGGCATTGCGAATAGCGCGCGGGCCCAGCCGGGCACCAGAGCGGTTGGTGACGGCGATATCCAGCGGAATGCCCATGACCGCCACGTCGATGTCGCGCAAGTCGCGACCGAACGGCGTACGGAAAAAGCTCACCGCACCGCCGAAACTGTGTGAATTGACTGCACCGGTGCCGGGTTTGCCGGTGAATGCGTTGTCCCAACTGCTCATAAAGGTTTTCCTGAACTGCGTTTGCCAAGGTGAGTGATTGTGAAAGCCATGGTTTTGTTAATAAATCCGGCTATAGACCGACAGATACCCGGTTTTCTGTCGTAGAAGCTAACTTAAACCAACAGCGCATTGATGCCAAGTGCCGCAAGCTGTCGCCAAACAGTTCGAACCAGGGCAGAAAAATGACATTTGCGCTGAGCTGACAACACTTGTAACACAATACCGTGAAAGGCTGATAATACGGGACAGCTGACCGGTGATAAGATTGATTCTCGATACTGCGGTCACTAAGCTGTGACCGGTAAACGATTGATTTTACGCATGCTTGAACCAGTAAGCGACCACCTGCGTAGTTACTTGGCACACCTTTTCATTAAATGGGCGTTCACTCATGATGTTTTCCCTGTTCGCGATCCGACCGGCCCGACTGGCACTTCTGACACTGTCTGCCGCGGCATTGATGATGTCCTGCAGCGGCGACTCTGACGGCGGTGACCAGGCAGGCAGTCGCGGCGGACCTGGCGGTGGCCCGGGTGGCGGCGGTCAGCGGCAGATGACTATTCCGG
>CAJXPR010000126.1 GCA_913058135.1 uncultured Gammaproteobacteria bacterium | reverse complement strand
CGAGATTTCTGCCTGTCTCGTGGGCTCGGAGATGTGTATAAGAGACAGGCTTTGTGCAGATGATCCCCGGGCAAGGCGCCGAGCAGGGCGCCGAGCAGGGCGTCGAATCGGGTCTTCATTCGCTGTCTTGACGCCGCTGGCGCCCGCTTTCCATGATGTGCCAGCCTTTCAGCAGGGTCAGCGCCTCGTTCAGCTGATAGTCACTGACCACGACCTGTTCCGAACTGGTAATGGGCGTGCGGGCACTGATGTCATTGCTGTTTCCGTTCGTCTCGTCGGTGCCCGGCAGGTGGCCTTCCAGGTCGCGTTCGGAATACACACCCCGGCGTGGCAGGCGGCGGGTCACCAGGGCTTCGTCCACGACGATATCGGGCTCAATGCCCTGCGCCTGAATGGAGCGGCCCGAGGGTGTAAAGTATCGCGATGTGGTCAGTTTCAGCGCTCGCTCATTGTTCAGTGGCAGCACCGACTGCACCGAGCCTTTGCCAAAACTGCGGGTGCCCATGATCACCGCCCGGCCCTGATCCTGCAGGGCGCCGGCAACAATTTCTGCCGCCGAGGCCGAACCGGTGTTGATCAGTACCACCATCGGCACGCCTTCACTGGGGTCGTCCGGGGTCGCATAAAAATTGCCGTCGGAATCATCAAAGCGACCCTCGGTGTAAACAATCTGGCCACTCGTTACAAAGGCATCAACAACCTGCACAGATGCCTGCAGCACACCGCCCGGGTTGTTGCGCAAATCCAGCACCAGACCATTGAGTGTGTCACCAGACGCCTTTATTTCCTCAAGGGCGCTTATGACCTCCTGGCCGGTGTTGGTGCGGAACTGGGCAATGCGCAGGTAGGCGAACCCGGGCTCCAGCATGCGATGGCGAACACTGGTGGCAGAAATGACCTCGCGGGTCAGGGTCAGGTCGATGGGTTCGGATTCAGTGTCACGCATCAGGGTGATATTGACCTCGCTGCCAGGTTCGCCGCGCAGCAACTCAACTGCATCGTTGATCAGCATGTCGCGCACGGGCCTGCCATTGATTTCCACGATCAGATCGCCGGGCATGACGCCCGCCCTGGCCGCCGGCGTGTCGTCGACAGGCGTGATGACCTTTATGTAGCCGTCCTCTTCCCCGACCTCAATACCCAGACCGCCAAACTCGCCCTCGGTACTTTCCTGCAGGTTGTCGTAGTCGTCGGCACTCAGGTAGGCCGAATGCGGATCCAGTCCGGCGAGCATGCCACGGATGGCGTAATCGATCAGCGTCTTGTCATCGATGTCTGATACATAGGCCGTGCGGATGGCTTCCAGCGCCTCGGCAAACAGCCTGACCTCTTCGATGGGCAACGGCCTGACAGCAGTATCGGTGCTGATGTTATTGGTGGCTTGCGACTGTGCGGCAGGTTCAAGCTCGTCCAGCGTGATGACATCAAGATCCGCATCATTACCCTGTTGCGCCATGGCCATGCTGGCGGCGCCCATGCCTGTGATCAGGGTGATCGTTATCAGCAGGCGCTGACACAGGCCACTGGCAGCGGTGGTTTGCTGGCGGCGATGGATAGCGCCCGGATCGTTGATGGTGCTACGTGACAACATGTGTACTCCTGCGATCTTGTGGTTACATGTTAAGACAGTCCTGGTCAGCATTCTATGCGCTTGCGATGGCGCTGGGTAGCAAATGATGCCCTAGGCATCGACCTGTTGGTGGCCCGTTATTCAGTCAGCGGCCGCCAGCCACTCCTGCGGATTCAGGGTCCGGCTGCTTTGCCTGATTTCAAAATACAGGCCCGGGGCACCATTGCCGGCATCGTTTCCCGACAGCGCCAACGCCTCACCACGATTGACCCAGTCACCGGTCTGCTTGGTAAAGCCCTGCACATGGGCATACAGACTGATGTAGCTGTTGCCGTGGTCAACCACAATCAGATTGCCCGAACCGCGCAACCAGTCGGCAAATACAACACGCCCATTATGTACCGCCCTGACCGTGTTGCCGGCCTCGCTGCCGATGATGATGCCCTGGCGCTGCAGGCTGCCGCCATACGGTTCGCCAAAGCGAGCCCGCAGTTCGCCCGCGACCGGCCACGGCAGCTGTCCGCGGGACGCCTCGAACGGTGCGGCATCTTCGGGCGCGGGGATGTCAACAATGATACGGTTTATCTCATCGATCAGTTCCTGCAGGTGGGCGCGGTCGGCGAGCAACTGCTCCAGCTCGTTGCGGCGGGTTGCCATATCGGCATTGAGGCTGGCGATCAGTCGCGTGCGCGCCGCCTGGCTGCTCTCCAGCTCTTGTCGTTGTGCGGCCAGTGTGGCGTTGGTTGTAGCCAGGGTGGACTGCGCCTGGTCGATGTCGTCACGCGTCTGTGCCAGCTCGCTCAGAGTCTGCCGGAACTGGCGGATCTGCTGCAGACGATCTTCATTGAAGGCAGCAAAATAGACCAGCACGCGTTGTGCGGTCGAAGGGTCCTGCTGCGTGAGGAGCAACTGTAACTGGCTGTCGCCGCCGCTGAGGTAGCTGGCGCGCAGGGCGCGGGCCACGATATCCCGCTGTGTTTCGCTGTCGGCCAACAGCGTGTCACGTTGCTGGTTGAGGCCGGACAGTTTCTGGTCCAGGTCCGAGATAGCCTGCTCGTTGTCGTCAATTTCGTTATTGATTCGGTCGATGCGCTGATTCAGCTCGCTGAGCGCGGCTTCCTCGCTGGAGCGCTGGCTGCGTGCCTGCTGCAGCCAGGATTCGATCTGGCCGATGCTGTCATTGATGGCGGCGAGCCGGGCCTCGGTTGTATCGACGTCCTGCGCTGAAGCCGGGAGGCACAGTGTCAGCAGCAGGGCGAGCGACGTTCCCGTTCTCCGGGCAATTGTCCGGTGCGCAGCGTGTTCCGTCATGGCGCCATCAGCACATGACCAGTCATTTCCGCCGGCACCTCCATGTCCATAAGCTTCAGCATGGTCGGCGCGATGTCAGACAGCGCGCCTTCCTGGGTAAAACGCCATGGGCGCTCACCCACGTACACCAGCGGCACCGGGCCACTTGTATGCGAGGTCAGCGCCTGGCCCGATTCGGCATCCATCATCTGCTCGACATTGCCGTGATCGGCGGTGATCAGGCACTGGCCACCGGTGTCGCGGATGGCCTTCATCAGCTGGCCCAGGCACTTGTCCAGTGTTTCCACGGCTTTGACGGCGGCATCAAAGTTGCCGGTGTGGCCGACCATGTCACCATTGGCATAGTTGCAGATGATGGCGTCGTACTTGCCGGATCGGATGGCCTCGTCCAGCTTGTCGGTCACTTCCGGTGCGCTCATCTCCGGTTTCAGGTCGTAAGTGGCAACATCCGGGGATGGCACCAGAATGCGATCTTCGCCTTCATAGGGCTGCTCCCGGCCGCCACTGAAAAAGAAAGTGACATGTGCATACTTTTCTGTCTCGGCGATACGCAGTTGCGTGCGGCCCTGGCTGGACAGGTATTCCCCCAGGCTGTTGTGCAGCGTTTGCGGTGGGTAGGCGCAGCTGGCATAACGATTCAGATCGGCAGAGTATTCGGTCAGCATGACAAATTCTGCCAACCTGGGTGTCGACTTGCGCTGGAAGCCGTCAAATGCCGGATCGACAAAGGCATTGGCCAGCTGTCGGGCACGATCGGCGCGGAAGTTCATGAACACCAGGCTGTCGCCATCAGCGATGGGTACCGCATCACCAATTCGGGTGGCTTTGACAAACTCATCGTCTTCGTTGCGCGCGTAGGCCTCGTTCAGCGCATCTTCGACCGAGTCCGCCTGGTACTGTGCTTCGCCCAGCGTGATCAGGTCGTAGGCGCTTTGCATGCGATCCCAGCGCTTGTCCCGGTCCATGGCAAAATACCGGCCGACCACCGACACGATACGGCCCAGGCCGGCGTCGCGCAGGGCTTTTTCGGTTTTCAGCAATGACGCCATGGCACTGCGCGGTGGCATGTCCCGGCCATCCAGGAAGGCATGCACATAAACCTGTTTGACGCCGGCATCCTGTGCCAGCCTGATCATGGCCAGAATATGGTTTTCGTGGCTGTGGATGCCGCCGGGCGACAGCAGGCCCATGATATGCAGGGCCTTGTTGTTGCTGGCCGCCGTGCGGGCGGCGCTGGCCAGCACCTTGTTGCTGTAGAAGTCACCGGTCTCAATGGCTTTGTCGATCATGGTCAGGCTCTGGTACACGACGCGACCGGCACCCAGATTCATGTGGCCGACTTCCGAGTTGCCCATCTGTCCGCTGGGCAGACCCACGTCGATGCCCGAGGTGGTAATCAGGGTGTGCGGACATTCACGCCAGAGCTGGTCCCAAACCGGGGTGTTGGCGGCGGCGATGGCATTGGAGTCGGTTTCTTCGCGATATCCCCAGCCATCCAGAATCAGTAGCAGGGCTGTGCGACGAGGTGTAGTAGCGGTCATGAATAATAACTTCCCGTGGGTTGGCCTGGTGCTTTAAAAGCCCGTATTATCGCGGAAATACGGGCAAAGTACCATTGCCGGCCACAGCCGTGTATACTTCGCAGCCTTGCAGCGCAAGCGTGTAACATCGCATTGATACCATATCAGGATATTCAGGGCTTTAGACGTCATGGAGCAGTATTTAGAATTTATCGGTAATAATCTGATACTTGTCGGTATCTGGATTGCACTGGCGCTGGCGCTGATTTTTCATCGCAGCAAGACCGGTGCCCAGTCAGTTGGCCCGCAACAGGCGGTGATGCTGATTAACCGCAACGATGGTGTGGTGCTCGATATCCGTGATAAAAAGGACTACGACACCGGACACATCGTTGACTCGGTGCATATTCCGCATACTAAACTCGGTGCCCAGCTCGGCGAGCTGGACAAGCTGAAGTCCCGGCCCATTATTGTGGTGTGCAAGATGGGGCAGCATTCGGGAGATGCCTGCAAGATTCTGCGCAGTGCCGGGTTCGAGCAGGTCGTGCGATTGCGCGGCGGCATGGCCGAGTGGCGTGCGCAGAACCTGCCGCTGGTGCAGAAGGCGGTCAAGGAAAAGGCGGTCAAGGACAAGGCAGGCAAGGTCAAGTCAGCGAAACCCAAGGCCGCCAAACCCAAGGCCGCCAGGGTCAAGGCTGAAAAGGCCAGCGCTGAACCGGATACGCACAAAGCCGTTGCGCAGGTGCCGGCGCAGCCGGATCAGCCTGAAGTTGCCACGCCAGATGTTCAGGAACAGCCCGGTCAACCAGAGGTCGGGCAGGACGACAGCAACAGGCAGGACGATAACAAGTAGTACCCAGGCAGTACCGTAGATTTACACCTTATTCATAAACGACACAACGCAAGAGAGACTGTTTTATCATGGCAGAGAACGAAAACAACCAGAATGGTAACGCGGCCGCCGCCCAGGGCGACCAGCAACAGGGTCCGATGTTTGCACTGCAGCGCATCTATTTGAAGGACACCTCTTTCGAATCCCCCAAGAGCCCGGATGTATTCAAGGGTCAGTGGGCTCCCAAGATCACCTTTAATCTGAACACCAGCAACGAAAAGCTGGCCGATGGCGTTTATAACGTGGTTCTGCGTTTGACCATCGAAGCCAAGCAGGAAGAGACCATTGCTTTCCTGGTTGAAGTTCAGCAGGCCGGTATTTTCACCCTGGATCGTTTCAACGAAGCGGATCTGGAGCGCGCACTGGCCACCGTATGCCCGAACATCCTGTTCCCGTATGCACGTGAAACTATCGATGCACTGGTTGTCCGTGGCAGCTTCCCGCCCGTGATGCTGGCGCCGGTCAATTTTGATGCCGTTTACGCGCAATCAAAGGCCCAGAAAGAGCAGCAAGGCCAGGCCGCACCCAAGGCCTGATCTGCAGCAAGCCTGATCAACGACAGCGGCCCCTGGTGAATGTTTCCGAGGCCGCTGCTAGGTGAGGCCTCGGAAGCCGATCTGGCGCAGTGCCTCATACAGACCAATGGCCACTGAATTGGATAAATTCAGGCTGCGGCTGTTGGTCTGCATGGGGATGCGCAGACGCTGCGTTTCTGGCAGGGCGTCACGAATGTCAGCAGGCAGACCACGAGTCTCCGGTCCGAACAACAAGCCATCGCCGTCCAGGTAGCTCACCTGACTGTAAGCCAGCGTTGCCTTGGTGGTGAACGCCAACAGTCGCTTTACCCCCGCTTCGGCCAAAAACTGGTCCCAACTCTTCCAGCTGTGCACCTGACTCAGCTCGTGATAGTCCAGGCCCGCGCGTCGCACACTTTTTTCGCTTAAATCAAATCCCAGCGGTTCGATCAGATGCAGGTGAACCCCGGTATTGGCTGCTAAGCGAATGATATTGCCGGTATTCGGCGGGATTTCGGGTTGATATAACACGATATGTATCAAGGCGGGTTTTCTGGCTGGTCAGTGAATTCGACCCCAAATATACCCCTGAAGCCGGCCTTTTACTATAGAATCTGAATACTTAAGCTTTATAATTCAACGATTTTAAGCGCTTTGGAAAAGAGGGCAACTTTTTGCTGGCATGGTTTGGGAATAAAAAGCGCGCAGAGGGCCTGGTCGGGTTATCGATCAATGACCAGCGTATCGCGCTAGCTCACATCACGCGCAAGCGGGAAGACGTGTTTCTGGAGCATTGTGTTCGCGAGGCGCTGGCGCCCGGCAGCCGGGATGGCATCAAAAGCGCGCGTGACCGATTGCCTGCTTTGGTCGAAGAGCTGGGTTTGTCCGGTGCCAATTGCAGCTGCCTGCTGTCACCCAGAGATTACAATATTTATCTGGTGGAGGCGCCTGAGGTCGAGGCAGATGAAATGCGTTCTGCTGTTCGATGGAAAATCAAAGATTTGCTGGATATGCCGATAGAAGAGGCAGTGATAGATGTTTTCCCTCTGCCGGAAGATGCGCTGCGCGGACGCAGCCCGATGATTTACGCTATTGCAGCCCAGAAGGCACGGGTTGAGCAGATGATTGAAGTGGTGGATCGCAGCGGCATGACGCTGGATGCCATCGATATACCGGAAATGGCGATGCGTAATCTGACCTCGGTGTTTGCCGATGACAGCAATGGCCTGGCCTTTATTGCGCTCAAGCAGAGTGGCAGCACCATGAATCTGAGTCATCAGGGCCAGCTCTATCTGACCCGCCGCATCAACACGCCGGTGGCTACCGATGCCCTGTTGCAGGATGACTGGGAGGGGCTGCGCGATCGCCTGGCACTGGAGATTCAGCGTTCCCTGGATTATTACGAGAGTCAGATGGGGCAAAACCCGATTAACAAGATTCTGATGGCGCCGCGGCAATCAGACACCGAGACCATGACTGCGAGTCTGAGTGACGCGCTGGCAGCACCCATTGACGTGTTTAATTTTGCTGACCGACTGCCTTCTGCCGACAGTATTTCGGCAGAACTCAAAGGCGCCTGCATGATGGTAATCGGTGCAGCCCTGCGAGTAGACAGTGAAGGGGGTGGTAATTGATGGTGGTCGCACAGCAGATCAACCTTTACCTGCCGGAACTGCGTCCAAACCGCGAGTTGGTGACTGCGGTCAGACTGGTCAGGGCAACGGCGGTGGTTGTCGGTGTGATGCTGCTGCTTAGCGCCTTTAACTATTGGCAGCGTTCGGAGTTGCAGCAAGAGCTGGCGGTCGTGCAGGCCGAACTGGCAGCACAGACCGAACGAACCGAGCAGATCGAGCGCGATGCGGCCGGTCGTAGCAGTAATCAGGCGCTACTGCGGGATATCGAAACCCGGGAAACCCGCCTGGCTCAGTCGCAGGAACTGCTTGAATTCCTGCGTAACACGACACTGGGCAACAGCACCGGGTATTCGGAATACGTGAAGGATCTGTCGAGAGCGTCTTTTGATGGTATCTGGTTGACCGAGTTTCGTATTTCCGGCGGCAGCGACAGCGTGTTCCTGCGCGGAAACGCCTTGCAGACAGCGATGGTGCCTGACTACGTGGGTCGCCTGAGCGGCAGCCAGAGCTCGCTGCAGGGACGTCTTTTTAACCGTCTGCAAAGCAACCGTGTTGAAGTGCCGGCTGTTGAAGGCGGCGGCGAGATGTACGAATTTGTGCTGGAGACGCAGCGATGAACAAGTTGCGACTCCAATGGCAGGAATGGCTGCAAAAGTTTGATGACCGTAAGAAGTCGGAAAAGTGGATCATTGCTGTATTGATCATGGCCTTGCTGGTCTGGTTGTACACCGAGCTGCAGCTGGCGCCTCTGAATGCCGACAAGACGACCATGAGGCAGCAGATATCATCAGCACAAACACGCTTGCAGGCCATGCAGACGCGCGAGCAGATTGCCATACAAAGTGCCCAGGAGGACCCCGATCGGGCTGCCAACGACCGACTTGCCCGCCTTGTCCAGGAACAACAGCGTGCACAAGGGGAAATCGAGGGCTTGGCCGGTAATCTGGTAACGCCCTATGCCATGACTCAAATGCTGACAACCGTGCTCGACCGGCAGCCGGGTCTGGAGCTGATTCGGGTAGAGAACAAGGTGCCGCAGCCAATGCGGAGCGCCACGCAGGTCACTGGCGAAGGTGGCGAAGAGCCCATGGCGCAGGTATACAAGCATGGCCTGATTATTGAAATGCAGGGGGACTATTTTTCCCTGTTGAATTATCTGACCTATCTGGAGAATCTGTCGGAGCGGTTCTTTTGGGATGAGGTGCATTTCCTGCAGTCGGGCTGGCCGGATGCGACGATTACACTGGAGCTGCATACATTGAGCACAGAAGAGGGGTTTGTCGGTGTTTAGGATTGCCCGTCAGGCAGCGCTGCTGATATCGATCATGGGAACGCTGACACCGGGGTGGGTGCTGGCGCAAGCCGGCAATCCTTCGGCAGCGCAGACGATAGATGGCGAGGTATTGCGCGATCCGACCCGGCCTTTTTCAGTGGCCCGCAACAGTCTCGTTGGCTCCGGAAATGACGCCAATAGCGATCGTCTGCTGCCGGCGGGCCTGTTTACACGAAGTAATTTTAACGTGACGTTTATACGTGACGGGGGCACATCGCCGATGGCGGTCGTCAATGAGCAGCGTGTCAGCGTTGGCGACCTGATCGGTGGCGCTACCGTATTGGCTATATCGTCGGACGGCGTGACGTTGTCTGTTAATGGGCTGGAACAGGTGATCACCACCTTTGGCCCTGCCGTAAAAGAAGTTTCAGGTACGGAGTTTTGATGCTTAGACCTTATACATTTAATAGCAATACCAGATTGCCGCTTTGGTCGGCGGTGAAAATGCTTCTGGTATCGCTGCTGGCACTGGTGCTGGCGGCGTGTGAGGCAACAGGTGCGCGTCCGGTGCCGGATACCCGTGTTCTGGAAAACATGCAAGGCATTCTGGATGATGCAGAAGCGACCAATGCAGCTGTGCAGGTAGTGGCGCCCTCAATAGAGCAGTTGCAGGCACTGGTCCCGGGCATGTCCTTGAGCGATGAGTTGATGGCGCCGGTATTTGAGCGTTTTAATGTGGTTGCCAATCGGGAAAATGCCAGCGATTTCTTCAACAACCTGGTGGCCGGCACTGACTATGGCGTGGCTGTCAGCCCCGATGTGGAAGGTGAAATCAGTATCAGTCTGCCCAACGTGACTATTGATGAGGTCATGACGGCGATGCAGGAGACCTACGGTTATCAGATACGCCGTCAGGGCAATATTTATCAGATTCAGGCACCAGGGCTGCAGACCCGGATATTCAGTATTGATTACCTGAACGTAAGCCGCTCCGGCAATTCCTCGGTGTCGGTAACAAGCGGTAATTCGGGCGGTGGCGGCGGCATCGGTGGCGGCGGTATCGGTGGCGGCGGTATCGGTGGCGGTTTAGCTGGTGGCTTAGGTGGTGGCTTAGGTGGCGTTGGTGGCGGCTTTGGTGGAGCTGTCTCTTATACACATCTCCGAGCCCACGAGACAGGCAGAAATCTCGT
>CAJXPR010000125.1 GCA_913058135.1 uncultured Gammaproteobacteria bacterium | reverse complement strand
GGCTCGGAGATGTGTATAAGAGACAGGCCCTTGTTGCTGGGTGTGTGTATTGGCTTTCCAGCAATGTTTGTTGCCATCGGCCTCGGTCTGGGCGCAATCTTTCAGCGTTATCCACAGGTGCACACGGTCATCTCCGTGGTTGGTATTGCCTATCTCCTGTATCTGGCCTGGCGTATTGCCCGCAGTGGTCGACCGCAACAGGTCAAGGATATCAAACCGCTGACGTTTCTGCAGGCTGCTGCTTTTCAGTGGGTCAACCCAAAAGCCTGGGTCATGGCGACAGGGGCAATAGCTGCCTTTACCACGGCAGCCGGTAACATGAACCAGCAAGTCATCAACATGACGTTGATATTTATACTCGCGGCAGTGCCAAGCGCGTGGACCTGGTTGTTGTTCGGGGTAGGGTTGCAGAAACTGCTGGCAGATCCGCTATGGTTGCGGCGCTTCAATTATCTGATGGCGGGGTTGCTGGTGTTGTCGATGGTGCCTGTCATCCTCGACTTGCTAAGCTGACAGGCTGTTGAAAACACTTTTTCAACAGCCTGTTCAGCGCCACTCAGGTTGTTAGTGAGTGGGGAAGTTGTCTGGCAGCAGTCGTGGTACAAACTTGGTCATACCTTGTACCGGACCGACTTCGCCGGCGTAGATATTGCCGTCGCTGTCCACGGTAACCCCTTCACCCATGGCACCAATGCCGCCCATGCCGGTAGGACGCTCGGAATTATGCTCGGGAATGTAGTACCAGACGTCGCCGGTACGTGCACTGCCGATGCGCATGCCTTTGCGCCAGCCCGGATTGTAGTTGCTGTCAGACTCTGAATCGATGGCATACAGCACATCATTTTCATCGATAAACAGACCACTGATGCGGCTGAACTGATACCAGGTGTCCAGGTGCGTGCCTTCCTGATCAAAGATCTGGATGCGACGGTTGCCGCGGTCTGCGACAAACAGCCGGCCCTGTGAGTCCATCGCCAGTGCATGCGGAGAGCGCATTTGGCCGTCCTCGTAACCCCAGCTGCCCCAGCTCTTTACGAAAGTGCCATCGGGCGCGAACTTGGAAATACGGCTCATGGAGGTAGGGCCGTCTTCGTCGCGGAACTGCGCGCTATGCGTTTCCGACACAAAGATATGACCGTCCGGTGCCACCAGTACGTCATTGGGTTCGGTGAAATGAGTGGGCAGGTCGCCCGCTTCACCCGGGGTACCCAGCACCATTAATACTTCGCCCTGAGGGCTGAACTTGACGACCTGGTGGCCGCCGTAGGCGTCAGGGTTTTGCTCCAGCTCCTGCGCATTGGCAGAACGTGCATCAGCGATCCAGATGTTCCCCTCGTGATCCACTTCCATGCCATGAGGCCACAGAATCTGGCCGGCACCGAAGCTTTGTACGACATTGCCCTCGGGATCCAGCTTCACAATCGGGTCGACGTCAGAAAGAGCACAGGAGTTGGCGCCGCAGCGGTCGCCGGCCCAGATATGCACGCCATCAACATCAACATGCACAGCACTGACCGAGCCCCAGCTGCGGCCATCAGGCAAGGTGCCCCAGTCGCGGATGGTTTCGTAGGGATTGGGCAGATTGTTGATCGGTGTGACATCAGCGTGTTCGGCCGGTCCGCTGGCACCCGGCTGGGCCAGCGCAGCACCGGCCAGCAGGGCCATGGCGCCAGACATCGCTGCGGTCAGCAGTAAACGGCGGTGAGTGAAAGCATGTTTCGTGTTCATCAGATACCTCTGTTGTAGTTAACGTCTCTGTTAGTTTGCACAGCTTCCCATCATGGGCTTACAGCGCGGTTTCAAAAATCGCCAGCATGCGTCCCCAGGCACGTTCAGCCTGCGCCTGGTGATAGACCGTTGAGTCGATGACACACCAGCCATGCATGGCGTCTTCGTAAACTTCGATCTCCGCCGGAACACTGGCGGCGTCGAACGCTGCACGAAGGACATTTTTGGTCTCCGGATCGCGCTCGTCATCATTGTCTGCCACCGCAATCAGCATGTGCGCATCCATGTTGGGAATGCCCAGATGCGGGCTGTCGGGGCTGTCGGTCGCCAGTCCGCCGCCATGGAAGGATCCGCCGGCGCCAATACGTTCAGGCAGGGCCGCCGCGGTTCGCATGACGATGGGACCGCCCATGCAGTATCCCATGGTACCAATCTTGCGGTTGGTATCCACCGCCGCCTGCTGGTCGACCCAGGCCACAAAGGTGCGTGCGTCGGTGACATGGGTCTCCGCGTTCAGGGCCTGGGCCATGGGCAGGACAATACTGCGGATTTCCGGGTCGCCAAAACTGGCACCCTCGGGTACCACTGGTGACGGTGCGCTGCGGTAGAACGGGTGGACAACCAGCACTGAATAACCGGACTGGGCCAGGCGCTTGCCCATCTCCCGGAATGCCGGGCGCAGGCCCAGAATATCCGGCCACATGATCACGGCCGGGTGGCGGCCGCTGGCAGGGTGGACAAAATAACAGTCGGCGACACCGTCCGGTGTTTCAATCATGACGTCAGATTCAACAACGTCCTGGGCATTGGCAACCGCTGGCAGCATCATGGCCAATGTGGCACCGGCGGTCAGGGTGTTGAACTGGCGACGGCTGATCTGACCGGACTTGCGCAAATACTCATTGTTCTCTTCAAGCGTATCGTGGTCACACATTGTTATTCTCCTGGATTCGGACAGCTCGGGTTGTCCATGCTAATGGATTACTGAAAGCTAAGGAATCCCTTAATAAGGAATCTTGGCTGCCTTGACGCCGTAAGTGCTTGGCGCTCATAGTGTTGAGCTCTACGTAATAACAAAAGGACTGGACGCATGAAAAAACTATTCATCGGTTTGCTGGTGCTGGCGCTGCTGCTTGGCGCAGGCCTGTATTATCTGGTCAGCAATCTGGACTCAATCGTGCAGCGCAGTATCGAAACAGCGGGCACCGACACGCTGGGCACCAACGTCCGGGTCGAGGCCGTGGCCATTGACCTGTCCGCTGGCAGCGCCACGCTGTCCGGTTTCAGCATTGCCAACCCGGAAGGATTCAGCAATCAGGACATGATCCGCTTCGATGAGCTCAGTGTCACTCTGGACCTGGGCAGCCTGCGTTCGGACGTCATTCGCATCACCAGTATCCGTTCGGTAAACCCTTATGTGCTCTACGAACTGCAAGGCACGCGATCCAATATTGATGCCGTACGTGCCCGCTTTGCAGCGCAGGAGCCTGCTCCCGAAACCGAGCCGGGCACCCAGCCGGTGATCGGCATTGACGCGATAACCATTGATGGCATACAGGGTTCTTTGCAGTCCGACCTGCTGTCGACCCCCATCAATGTCAACCTGGGCAATGTCAGCCTGCCGGCCGCGCAGGGCACACCACCGGAGCTGGCGCGACAGCTCGCGGGGCCACTGCTGAATCAGTTGGCACGTAATGCCGCGGCCGCGTTTACGGCCATACCGGCCTCCCAGCTTCGTGACAGTGCCGGCCAGGCCGTGGAGGAATTGCAACAACAGCTGGATCAGGCCGAGGAGACCGCGCGTCGCGCGGCGGACCAATTGCTTAACCAGTTCGGCTTGTAGGTATCAGCGTTTTTTCGTGAATCGTGTGGCCGGCGCCTGCAAGGGGTCGTCCGGCCATGGATGCTTGGGGTAGCGACCGCGCAGGTCCTTGCGCACATCAAAATAGCTGTTGGCCCAGAAGCCGGCCAGGTCGCGGGTTACCTGCACCGGGCGGCGTGCCGGTGACAGCAGGTGAATCAACAGCGGTACGCGGCCGTTGACGACCGCAGGGGTATCGGTCTGCCCGAACAGTTCCTGCAGTTTGACCGCCAGCACCGGTTCATCAGCGCGGTAGTCCAGCCGGATGCTCGAACCACTGGGCACTTTCATGTGAGTGGGCGTTAATTGATCCAGTTGCTTCTGCAGCGACCAGTCCAGACTTTGCACCAACAGTCCGGCCAGCGGCAAGCGTCGTACCTGGTCAAGCCGGCGCAGGCCGTGAAGGTGTGGCGCCAGCCAGCTTTCCAGCGAACCGAGTAGTGCCGTGTCGCTGACGTCGGGCCACGGTTCGCCCAATGTCCGGTTAAGCAGGCGCAGGCGGCCGAGCAGATACTGATCCTCATCGGACCACGGCAAATTCCCTTCGCGGCGCAGCGCGTCCATCAATGCTCGACTGATTTTTTCCGGCGCCATGCTGGCGTCTGTTGCGGGTGTCTGGCGTTGTTCCAACACCAGCTCGCCCAGACGCTGCTGTTGTTCTGCCACCAGACGCCCGCCCCTGTCATCCCAGTACACACAGTCCTGCCACTCGGTGGCGGCAGGCAGTGCTTGCGCGAGCGCTTCGCGGGTGATGGCGATGGCATGAAATACGCGAGCGGCGCTGGCCTGACCATCAAGCTCAATGACAACCAGCAGGGGCTGGTTGCGTAGCGCATGATTGTCCGGCAGCAGTGCCTGACCGCCGCTGGCCAGTTTAAATCGTCCATCTGACTGATGCTGCGCGATGCGTTCGGGAAAAATGCGTGCCAGCAACACGGGGGCCGCTTCCATGTCGGCCTCATCAAGCTGGCAGCGCAGGCGACGCGCCCACTGTCGGGCTGACTGCAGCCAGCGTCCGACTGCGCCGCGGGCGGACTGTTGCGGAAGCCGGGCCAGGCACTGGGCCAGGTCAGGATCCGACTCGCCCGGGCGTTCTTCCAGCCAGGCTACCAGCCAACAGGCTGTTGCAGCCAGATCGGATTGCTGACGACAGCTTTCCAGCATCAGGGCAAAACGAGGATGGGTGGGCCATTGGGCGCAGCGTTGACCGAGCACGGTCAGGCGTCCGAGGTTGTCCAGCAGGTCGAGCGACATCAGCAGTTGCTGGCAGCTGGTTAGCGCGGCGGCCGGGGGTGGCGTCATCCAGCTCAGTTTGCCAGCGTCGGTTACCCCCCAGCGGGCCAGCTCAAACACCAACGGGGCCAGATCGCTTTGCAGGATCTCTGCTTCGCGGTGCGCTGTCAGTACCTGCTCCTGTGACCACAGCCGGTAGCAGTGGCCCGGGCCCTGGCGTCCGGCACGACCGCGCCGCTGATCGGCGCTGGCGCGATTGACAGTGCGGGTGTCCAGCCGGGTAAGGCCGAAGCGGGGCTGAAACACGGGTACGCGTTCACGACCGGCATCGACCACAATGCGTACGCCCGGCACGGTGACGCTGGATTCGGCAATGGCGGTTGCCAGGATGATCCTTCGCCGGCGACCTTGCGAGCTGTCCGGGGCGCCACGAAGAACCTGCTGCTGGGCGGCCAGTGGCAGTTGTCCGTGCAGCGGACACAGGTCGATGTCACGCAGGGTTGATTCAAGCTGGCGCTGCAGCCGTCGTATCTCGGCCTGTCCCGGCAAGAAAATCAGCATGTCGCCTGAGTGCGCGGATAGCGCTTCGTGAATGACAGCTGCCTGATGACGGACCGCAGCGTCGTGGTGCCGGGGGTTGCCGGGTGCCGGGCGGTAGTGGGTGTCGACCGGCCAGCTCTGGCCCGGACAATCGATCACGGGAGTGTCATTACCGAGCACATTGAGCAGGGCGTCAGTATCCAGTGTGGCCGACATCACCAGCAGTTTAAGGTCCGGGCGCAGGCCCTGCTGCACATCCAGCGCCAGAGCGAGCCCCAGATCCGCATCCAGACTGCGTTCATGAAACTCATCAAAAATCAGCCCGGCAACGCCGTCCAGTGTGGGGTCATCCTGCAGGATGCGGGTCAGGATGCCCTGGGTGACCACCTCCAGCCGGGTTTGCGTGCTGACTTGGCTGTCGCCCCGAACCCGGTATCCGACTGACTGGCCGAGCGGTTCGCCCAGTTGCTCGGCCATATAACCAGCGGCCAGCCGCGCGGCAACCCGGCGCGGTTCCAGCAATAACCAGCGCTGATCGACGGGGGTGTCCGCCAGCAGCGCCAGCGGCACCCGCGTGGTCTTGCCGGCCCCGGGTTGAGCCACCAGTAAGCAACGCGGGTTTGTGCGCAGGCTGGTGCAAAGAGCGGGCAGCACAGCATCGATGGGCAGGGAGGTGCTGGCGTTCGCCACAGTCACGTCATCCGCCTTGTGTCAGGCCAAAATCACCACCAAGGCCCAGCAGGGTCGCGACGCCCAGCGCCAGAAAAATCGCAGCGGCAACCATGTGTATCGCGCGGATGGGCAGTTTGTGCGCCAATTTGTCGCCCAGGTAGACGGCAGGCACATTGGCGATCATCATGCCCAGCGTGGTGCCCAGTACCACCCATACCAGGCTCTGATACTGCGCGGCCAGGGCCACAGTAGCAATCTGCGTCTTATCACCCATTTCGGCAATAAAAAACGTCACCAGGGTGGCGCCGAATACACCGTACCGTGAAGCATGTGTTTCGGTATTGTCCAGGTCGTCCGGAATCAATACCCAGATGGCCATGGCAATGAATGACAATCCCAGCACCCAGCGCAGTGTCTGTGGACCCATCAGCGCGGTCAGCCAGGTGCCGATCAGGCCGGCAAAGGCGTGATTGGCCAGGGTCGCCAGCAGGATAGCCAGGATGATGGGCGCCGGCTTGCGATAGCGCGCAGCCAGCAGAAAGGCCAACAGCTGGGTGCGATCGCCCATTTCGGCCAGCGTCACCAGTCCTGTCGAAACTAAAAAAGCGTCCATGGCGGGTCCGGGCTGTGATGGATGAAATGGCGCGGCATTACCGAGCGTGGCGAATTCTAACCAAGGTACACGCATGCAGCAAGGATACAGACGTCAGTGGATGGTCGCCGACTGTGATCAGGTGACGTTGTACTGTGTGCCTGCCCGAAACAGGGTATGATCAGGAGCAAATCACCGAAGTAACTGTTAGCGATGCCCAGAGCGGCAAAAAGGAGATGACAGTGGGAATGGATTTGATGAAGTTGCACAGCCTGCGCCTGGCATGGGCGCTGCTGCTGGTGTTGCCCGGTTCGATCGCCCTGGCGCAATCCGGACAGCCGGTTGATGATGATGTTGAGCCCAATGTGGTGCCCAACGTTGAACCGGCCAGCGAAGCCAACGGCGATGCCGAGGATTTTGGTCCGAACATGGTCAGGGTGGCTGAATACCGCGACCCGCTGATCGGCCTGAACCGTGCCGTATTCGCCTTCAATGATGTCTCGTATCGTTATGTACTGGTGCCCGCCGCTCGCACCTATCAGAATGTGACGCCTGACCCGGTTAAACAGGGCATTGGCAATTTCTTTTACAATCTGCGTACGCCGATTTACGCCCTGAACCATCTGTTTCAGGGTAAGCCGGATCAGACCGTCAGGGATCTGGGTCGATTTCTGGTCAACACCACAGTTGGGATCGTCGGCATATTCGATCCAGCAGATACGTGGTTGCAGATGGAGCGACAGGTAACCAGCGCCGGTGACACACTGGCGCAGTACGGCGTGGGTTACGGTGCCTATCTGGTGCTGCCGTTCATTGGCTCTTCCAATCTGCGCAATGCCGGCGGCATGTTACTGGAAATGCCGCTTAATCCGATAGAATACCTGATGGAAGAGCCGGAAGGGACGGTCGTGCGCGTGTTCGACAATTTCCAGTTGTACAGCCCGATGATACAGTCCTATCTTGATATTACCGAAGAAAGTGAAGATCCCTATATCTTCATGCGTAATCTGCATATCCAGGGGATCCAGCGCGATGCTGCGTACGCCCAACAGGAGCGCGAAGAAACCGCTCAGTAACAAACCCAGTTGGCAGAGACCCGGTATTAACCCCGGGACTCTGCAAATTCGACAAACCAGTCAATGGATTCCGGGTTCGCCATGGAGTCGCGATTGACAGACTTGCTGATGTCCTTGCCCAGCAGAATTTTCTTTACTGGTATTTCCAGTTTCTTGCCGGACAGCGTGCGTGGCACGGCCGGAATGGCAAATACCTCATCGGGGACATGCCGCGCCGACAAGGTTGTGCGAATCGCATTCAGCAGCTCATTGCGCAAGGCCTGCGGTACACCAGTCTGCTCCGGCGTCGGTGTTCCGTTTGAGGAAGCACCGGCAACGGAGCCGGCAGGCGCCGGTCCACTGAGCACCACGTCAGTGACACCCGGTGTGCGCAGTACAATAAACAACGCCATATAAGAAGGTCGTTCCAGATACTCCAGGTCTATCACGAGGGAATCGAGCACATCATCATGTTCTTCGATTACACGATAGATTTCGCTGGTGCCCATGCGAATCCCATGGCGGTTGATAGTGGAGTCGGACCTGCCATAAATGATGCCGGTCACCGACTCTTCGCGCGGAATCAGGCGCAACCAGTCACCGTGACACCAGACGCCGGGCCGGGTGGCAGCAAAAGTCTCAAAATAACTTTCGTAATAACGAGAGCCGTCGGTATCGCCCCAGAAGAACAGGGGCATCGAGGGCATGGGCTCGGTGACCACCAGCTCGCCAACTTCATCCATGATGGAATTGCCGTCATCATCAAAAGCATGGGTTGCCACGCCCATTTCCCGGCACTGCATTTCGCCTGCGTATACCGGCAATATGGAACAGGTTGTCAGGAAACATGCACCCGGATCGGTGCCGCCGGAAATACAGCCGAGGCGAACATCTTTCTTGACATGGGAATAGACCCATCGATAGCCCTCTTCGCTGAGCGGAGAACCGGTACAGCCAACCGAGCGCAGGTTTGTCAGATCAAATTGCTCGCCCGGGTTGATACCGGCTTTCATGCACAGGGCGATAAAGGCCGGGCTGGTGCCAAAGGCATTGACCCGTTCGCGTTCTGCGAATCGCCACAGGGTCGTGCAGTCAGGATAACCGGGGTTGCCGTCAAACAGCATGATGGTAACACCGTTCATCAGGCCGTTAACCACGGAGTTCCACATGATCCAGTTGGTGGAGGTAAACCAGAACGCACGGTCACCCGGCCGCGAGTCACCATGCAACAGGCCTGCCTTCAGGTTCTGGATCACCACACCGCCGTGACCGTGTACGATGGGTTTGGGCATGCCGGTGGTGCCGGAAGAATAAACAATCCACAGAGGATGGGAAAACGGTACAGCGACAAAGTCGACCTGTTGCGGTTGACCGGCCGCGTCATCGAAATCAATGACATTGACCTGGCGCGGAGGAGCTTCGGGGAAGGTCAGTGACAGTTCAGCATCCGGGTCCAGGTAGGGCACAAAAATGACACTTTCGATGCTGGGCAGCTGGCGAACCAGTTGCTGCACAATTTCGCGCCTGTCATAGTCGCGGCCACCGTAGCGGTAACCGTCGATGGCGAACAGAATTTTGGGTTCGATCTGCCGGAACCGGTCCAGCACGCCGACCGCCCCCATATCAGGCGCCGTGCAGGACCAGATGCCGCCCTGACTGGTGACTGCCAGCATGGCGGCGACAGTCTCCGGAATATTGGGCATGTACGCTGCGGCGCGATCCCCCGGTTTCAGGCCGAGGGACTTGAGCGTGGCGGCTATGGAGCCGACCTGCCCGTTCAGGGTGTGCCAGGAGACCTCGGCGCGTTCCACCAGCTCAGACTGAAAAATGATGGCTGGCTGACCCGCAGCCACCGAAATATGCGCACGGGCCAGGCTGTGTTCGGCATAGTTCAGTGTGGCCCCTTCAAACCAGCGGGCGCCGGGCATGGTGCGCTCGACCAGCACCTGCTCATAGGGCGAATGGGAGATGACGCCACAATAGTCCCAGATACTCTGCCAGAAATCCTCAATGTGGGTTGTCGACCATTCCCATAACTCATCGTAGCGGGTAAAGGACAGGCCCCGGGTATCTTTCAGCCACTGCCGATAACGAGTAATGCCGGCATCAGCAATGCGTCCTTCCGACGGTCGCCACAGGGGCGTGGCCGGCGTCACGAGGACTTCTCGTTGAACATGGCGATGCGGCCACCGTCCACCACCAGGTCGTGGCTGTTGATATAGCTGCTTTCATCACTGGCCAGGAACAGCGCGGCGTTGGCTATGTCTTCGGCCAGTCCCGAACGTGGAATCGGCGTGGCCCTGGCCAGATTGCTTTCCAGCTTGGCCATCTTGGCCTGATTCTCGGCGTCACTGAGCGTCTGTGCGCGCGTCGAGCCGCCCCAGAAGATCGGGGTAGCAATGGCGCCCGGGGAAATGGCTGTCTCTTATACACATCTCCGAGCCCACGAGACAGGCAGAAATCTCG
>CAJXPR010000124.1 GCA_913058135.1 uncultured Gammaproteobacteria bacterium | reverse complement strand
ACAGAGTAGATCGTCGGCAGCGTCAGATGTGTATAAGAGACAGCAGTTATTATAAGTCAGCAAAAATAATTTCCATCAACTATTTCAACAAGTTATATGGAAATCAGGGTATTTTGAAGTGCGCGATTGTCCCACAAGCCCCGGTTTTATTCAATAAATAATCGCGCCGCGGCTTTTATTGCCCGATTTGCGACGGATCACATTTTTCTGTCGATCAGGGATACTATTCATTCCAAGAGTGGTCTAGTATAAAACCAGCTGTACAAAAGTGAACGGCCAGTAAGTAGTCTGCGACCGATAATAACAACGCCCAAGCCGAGACTCCTGCCATGCAAAACGCCAGCACCAGTACCCGCCTGACCGATGTTAGCGCCCAAAGCTACGAACGCACCGATCGACTGTTCAGCCAATCCGGCTTATGGTACTTCCGTACCCGTGAGGGCAAGGACGTAGGACCTTTCCGGTATCGCTGTGAAGCTGAGTCCATGTTGACCCGTTTTATCGACGAAACCAGCCGCCTGCAGCAGCGCAGCCTGATGCCCCACAAGCTGCACTTCCGGACCTGTGGCGTTATCGGACGGCGTCAGGCCAACTGATCGTTCGGGCGGTCAGCGGGGTCAGACCGAAAGCCCGCTCAGGCTTTCAGCGACTTCCGGGCGTGACGGAAGATATCTGTCGATGACCCGGCAAAAAAGAAATGACCCTGCCCGGGTATTGAGTGCAGAGTGACGTTGGGCAGGGTTTCCTGCAGCACCCGCACATGACAGAGCGCGCTCAAGGTATCGGCCCCGCCGCGCCAGACGTCCACCGGCGCGGTGATCGTCGCAGGCGCAAAATCCCAGTCTGCCAGGCTCAGCACGCTATCCTGGGCAACGCCCCGCCCACCCTGACGCACTGCCTCGGCCGCGTCCCTGACCAGCAAACGATAGATCAGCGGATTATCAAACTGTTTGCGATCGGCGTAACACAGGCCCTCACGCAAGCGCGCCAGGCACTGTTCAATACGGGATCCGCGCAATCGCTGTCGTGCGTATACAAAGCCGCTCACCACTGCCGACAATAATCGCAGGCTCATTCGACGCTGCGCCGATGGCCGTCCGGCGATCGGCGCCAGCAGGGTGGCAAACACCACCAGTGCCGGATATCGGTGACTGAAGGCCAGAGCAAAGGTCGCGCCCCCGTCCCAGCCCATGACACCCACACGATCAATACCCAGGTGTTCCAGCAGGAAGGCCACGTCCGGGGCAAAATCACTGTGACCATGCATTTTTCTGAAGTCGGAGCCGCCTATACCGGGGCGGTCCACCGCTATGAGGCGGAAGCCCGCCGCCAGTGCGGCATCATGCAGCAGTTCAGCCTCCAGCCGGGAGCCGGCCTGGCTGTGGAAATAGATGATGGGGAAACCATGACGATGGCCGGTTTCACACCAGCTGAGCTGGCGACCATCGGGCAGTCGCAGTGCCCGTGCCGGGGACTGATCCAGAGCCACATCGGCATCGGGCGTTGCCGTCACCCCAGGCAAATAAAAACTGTCATCCCTAAATCGTGCAAACATGGTTCGCCTTGTCGCATCCGGAACCTGGTTCTGATCAGCCTGATCAGCTAGTCAACCAAGATGATCGCGCTATGCCATTGATTGTGTTAGCCTGAATAGTAAGTGGGAATTATTCCCACGTCAACACATGTCACAAAATATTTGTGGGATTATTTCCCACCTCTGTCTATACTGCGCCTCATGAGTGACAAAAACGTCAGCCAATCCCCGGGTCAGCCCCCCGCCGCCCTGGTCACAGCGCTGCGCAAACTGCTGCGCCCGCTGGTCCGGCTGTTACTGTCGTTCCAGGTCAGCTATCCCTATCTCACTACCCTGCTCAAATCCATTTACGTCGATGTTGCTGACCGGGAGTTTTCGGTAGACGGCAAGCGTCAGTCGGACAGCCGTATCACCCTGCTAACCGGCGTGCATCGCAAGGATGTCAAACGACTGCGTGCCGAGCAGGCCGATGAAAGCGTTCTGCCTGCCAATATCTCTGTCGGCGCCAAACTGATTGCCAGCTGGCTGGGTTCCGACCGCTTCAAGGATGCCAACGGAGAACCCCTGCCCTTGCCGCTGCGCTCGGCACAGACCGGTGACGCGGCCAGCTTCGATGACCTGGTGGAGATGGTCTGCCGCCAGGACATCCGCCCCAGGGTCATTCTCGATGAGTGGATCCATCTTGGCGTGGCCCATCAGGACGAGCAGGGCCGCGTGGTGCTCAATACCGGCGCCTTTACTCCGGACAAGGGTTTTGATGAAAAGGTGTTCTTCTTTGGCAAAAACCTGCAGGACCATATCAGTGCCGGCACACATAACCTGCTGGGCCACAAGCCCGCCTTTTTCGATCGCAGCGTGTATTATGACCAGTTAAGCGAAGCTTCCATCCAGACCCTCAATGAGCGGGCCGAGGAACTGGGCATGCAGGCATTGCGCGCCCTCAACAATGAAGCACTGGCCTTGCAGCGTGCCGACGAGCAGGCCGCTGCGGCTGCCGTCACAAAATCGGCAAAAACGTCGAAAAAGCCCAATCGTTTCCGTATGAATTTCGGTATATTCCATTACAATAGTCGCTACGAGAAGCAGGACCAGGATAATGCCTAAAGCCATACTTGCACTTCGCAGCTACCCGCTTGCCATTTTGATGGCACTGGTGTTGTTTGTGTGCAGCTTTCTGATCGCCACCAGCAGTATTGGCACCATCAGTGGCGGCGGCGACGACCAGGGCAGCGGCATGGGTGGCACCGGACGAACCGGTGGTTACAATGGTGACAGCGGCTTTGGTGGCACCGGCGGTCCCAGCCCGTTCCTGGGCAGTACTGAGGCGGTGGACAATGCCGATGACACACACACGGGCGACGCAGTTTCCGGCGACACGGACAGCCTGATCGAACCCTTCCTGCAACAGCTCGATACTGAAACCGCGCGTATTCCCGACGACATGCGTCCGCTCATCGAACTGCAGCGCAATTCCCTGCAGAGCCCCGATTTCCGCGACACTGCGCCGGCACTGGATATTCTCGATGACCCCAGCCAGGAGCTGCCGCCACATGCGCGACGCCTGCTGGACATGGCAGAGGCCGGCAACACCACCATTGTGGAACCGCCGCTGGAAATTCAGATACAGATTCCCGATGCTACCGGCACTGACGACATTGAGCGTTTCCGCATGGAAGTGGCTGAACCGGCACCCTCCCCGGAGGCCGAAGCTGGCCCCGATGCCGACGGCAGCATCGACAGTGCCGTCGACCGCACCATCGAAAGTCAGGAGCAGCCACTCATCCTGCAGCAACTGCCAGTCGAGGGCATTGCCGGAAATGATGCAGATACTGATGTTGAAGGTGCCGCAGCGGAAGAGAACGCACTCGACAACAACCGCCCCCTGATTCCCGAGCGCATTCAGCGCCCCGAACTACCGCCATTCCAGCGCATGCGTCCGGCCGTGGATCGTGCGTCCATCACTCCCCCGCGACCTCGCCCGATGCAGATCTGAACTCTGCTTTCTGAAAGGGGCTACCAGCGTCGACTCAGCTGCATGCCGGCAGCAAAATCGGCGCTGTCTTCGGTAAAACCGGTCACCGTATAAAGCATCACGCTCCAGACCGGTGACATCGTCCAGGACAGGTAAGGCAGCAACTCGTGAGTTTCCCCGGTAAACACCGACGCCGCCTGACGAAAATCATAAATCAGACCGTATTGCAGCGTATCGCCCCAGCTGGCACTGGCACCCAACGAGCCGTAAAAGGAGTTTTCCAGACCCGCATAAAATGGCGACACGCGCCGGTAGCGGTACCCGGCCGAGGCAAAAACGGTCAACGGACCGGCCAGCTGATACAGATCCACCTGCACGCCCGCATCCACACGTCCGGTGCCCAGACCTTGCTGCGGATCAGCTGTAGGGGCCTTGAGCTCGGCGCTGATATCGATAAACGGGGCTTGAGCGGACCACGCCGGGACCTCATAGGTAAGACTAAAACTGACATCACCCAGCCCACTGGCCGACACCTGCGCCGCACGGGCACCGGCAAAACCACCTACACTGCCAACGTTAACCAGCACATTGGCAGGCCCGCTGATCTCCAGCACCGGCACGGTGGCCTTGACGCGCCAACTGCCTTTTGCCACTTCATGTGACAGCGGCAGGTAGCGAATTCGGGTATCACGGCTTTCGCCATAGCCACCGCGGCTGTAATAGATGCCCACCGCCGTGGTGTGACGGGCTGCTGATGATGCCGACTCCGCACCCGTCTGCGCCCAGACGGTATGACAGATGAGCGATAACAGTGTTGGCAGTGCGACCTGGCGGACACACCTCCATTGGCACCTGTTATTGCTGCCCGTCATCACCTCTCGTGCAACACGATGGAGGCAGAATTGATGCAATAACGCAGGCCGGTCGGCGGTGGCCCATCTTCAAATACGTGCCCCAGATGCGCCTCGCACTTGCCGCATACGACCTCGGTGCGCACCATGCCATGGCTGGTGTCGGTGACCTCGGTGACCGCAGAGTCCGCCACCGGTTGGTAGTAACTGGGCCAGCCGGAGCCGGAATCGTACTTGGTTTCCGAGTCAAAAAGTGGTTGCTGGCACACCACACAGTGATACATGCCCGGGGTCTTGCAGTCCCAGTATTTACCGCTGAAGGCGCGTTCGGTGCCGGCCTCACAAACAATATGATAGGTTTCGGGATCCAGCTCCGCGCGCAGGCGATCGCGGTCTGCGTCACTTATCTTGTGCGTATTGCCCGAGGGCACGCTGCACTGGCTTTTGCTGTCAATTGCCACAATTCTCTCCTCTATCATTTTTCTGTCGTCAGTTTACAATATCGCCCCAACGCGTACATCCCGGAACTTGCATTATGAAAAAAATCAGGCAGTCGGATAAACTGGCGAAAGTCTGTTACGACATTCGTGGCCCGGTGCTCGAAGAAGCCAAACGGCTTGAAGAAGAAGGCAATCGCATTCTCAAGCTCAATATCGGCAACCCGGCCGCATTCGGTTTTGAAGCGCCTGAAGAAATCATCCAGGACGTCATCCGTAACCTGCCCAATGCTCAGGGATACAGCGACTCCAAGGGGCTGTTCTCGGCACGCAAGGCCATTATGCAGGAGTGCCAGCAAATTGGCATTGATGGTGTCGATATTGATGATATTTACCTGGGCAACGGCGTCAGCGAGCTGATTGTCATGGCCATGCAGGCACTGCTCAATAATGGCGACGAGGTCCTGGTGCCTGCGCCCGACTACCCGTTGTGGACTGCCGCCGTCAGCCTGGGCGGCGGCAATCCGATTCATTACGTCTGCGACGAACAATCGGACTGGTTCCCCGACATCAATGACATTGAACAGAAGATCACGCCCAAAACCCGTGCCCTGATCATCATCAACCCCAACAACCCCACCGGTTCGGTGTACAGTCCGGAACTGCTGCTGGACATCATCCGCGTCGCCCGGAAACACAAGCTCATCATCTTTGCCGATGAAATCTACAGCAAAATTCTGTATGACGGCGCGGTGCACACACCCATTGCGTCACTGTGCGACGATCTGTTTATTGTTACCTTCAACGGCCTGTCAAAATCCTACCGCCTGGCCGGATTCCGTTCAGGCTGGATGATCCTCAGTGGCGCCAAGGAAAAGGCCAGCAATTACATTGAGGGTCTGGAGATCCTGTCCAATATGCGCCTGTGCGCCAATGTCCCGGCGCAATTCGCCGTACAGACCGCACTGGGCGGTTATCAAAGCATCAATGAGCTGATTTTACCGGGTGGCCGGCTGCGCGAGCAGCGCGACATTGCCTATGACATGCTCACCCGGATCCCCGGCGTCACCTGCGTCAAACCCAAGGGCGCCATCTACATGTTCCCGCGCCTGGACCCGAACATGTATCCAATTGCCGACGATCAGCGTTTCATTCAGGACCTGCTTGAGCGTGAGAAGATTCTGCTGGTCCAGGGCAGTGCCTTCAATATCAGTGACACCCAACACCTGCGCATAGTGTTTCTGCCCACCACCGACGTGCTGCAGCAGGCCGTCAGCAAAGTAGAACGCTTCCTTGGCAAGTGGGCTCAATCGGCTATCTGAGCCCGTCGACGACCTCTCAGGCCTGCAGGACAAAGCCGGCGGCATGCAGCCAGGCCGCCAGCTGCGGGCTGTAGGCGGCGGCGTGCAGATGACTGGCTGAAAACTCCCGCCGCATCGCCAGCTCGCGGCGCAGTCTGTCAAACACCTGTGCACCGTCCGGCCCGTGTTGATAAAGCTCGGCAAAGCGCTGCGACACCCGTGCCGGCGAAAACGTCTCCAGTACGATGTCGGCAAACACCTGTTCATCTGGCTTGTCGCCGCTGCCGAGAAAGCGCGGGGCCGCCGTGTAGCGTTCGTCATGGACTGTCAGTGGCAGATTGGACGGTGGCAGCATCGCCGGCAGTTTCCTGTCGAAATGCCGGCACAGGCTGGTCAGTACGCAACGGCTGGCCGCCAGCTTGGCTTCCACGCTGTAGCCGGCAATATGCGGTGTGCCGATTGTCACCTGGCGCAGCAGCGCCGGCGCCGGTGCCGGTTCGTTTTCCCAGACATCAAGAATGACCCGCTGTTCAGGCACCCGTTGCAACAAGGCCTGCAACGCGTCAGCAGCAATCACCTCGCCGCGCCCGGCATTGATGAGCACTGTCTCGGGCCGCAGCGTCGACAGCCGCTGGTGATCCAGCATGTGCCAGGTGACATATTCGCCATGACGGGTCAGCGGTGTATGCAGACACACCACATCCGCGCCAAGAGCTTCCTCCAGAGTGACATAGTCGACACCGCTAACGATCTGTTGCAAGGGGTCACATGCCACGCAGTCTATGCCCAGACTCTGCAGGCGCCGTATCAGGGCACTGCCCACATGGCCGACGCCAACCACCGCGACACGCGATTGCCATAACGCAAAGTCGTCCTGCTTGATCAGCGACGCCAGTGCTGCGAGCACATATTCAACCACGGCATTGGCATTGGCGCCGGCCGCATCTGTCACTGTGATGCCCTGTTGTGCCAGCCAGTCAAGGTCCAGGTGGTCGGTACCGCTGGTGGCGGTGCCCACAAACCTGACTGACGAACCCTGCAGCAGGTCCTTGTCAACGCGGGTGATGGAGCGTACCAGCAAGGCGTCAGCATCCCTGACGTGTCTGGCGCTGATATCGCGCCCAGGCACCAGTTGCAGTTCTACCTTTTTGCCAAACCAGCCGTCCAGCGCCAGAATATTCTCATCAGCAACAATTTTCATGCAGCCTCCCTGTCCAGCAACGCATGCAACATGGTTTGCAGGCGCTGCACCTCGGCATCGGCCAGTGCCATTTGTTCCAACAGCGACAAAAACCCTGGGCCATCAATACGGCCTACCCGCAAGGCATCGCTGTGACTGACGACAAACGTCTCGGTGACATCGTCGCAGCTGACAATGGTCGCCAGCTGTCGGCTCAACAACGCCTGCTGCTGGTGTTCGGCCAGCAATGCCTGGCAGCGCCGGGCACCGCGAAAACCAAGACCAGGCACCGCCTCCAGTTGCGGGAACAGCGCATCCAGATTGGTAAAATGCTGCAGCAAATGCCTGGCCGCCACCGGGCCGATACCCGGAACCCCCGGGATGCAATCAATACTGTCCCCGGTCAGACCCAGAAAACACGGAAACTGCTCCGGCCAGATGCCGTAGTGCTGGAAGATATCCTGCCGATGCCGGCGCACGCCCCGGTTGAAATCCCAAACCGCATCTGCTTCACGATGAAGCAACTGACACAGATCCTTGTCGCGCGTGACAATCACCACGGGGTCTGGGTCGTCGCCAGCCTGCTCGCGTCGCACACAGGCACTGAGGGTGCCGATGATATCGTCCGCCTCATACTGCCGGCTGCCATAGGCAGCAATGCCAAGCACCTTGCACAGGCTGGCGCAGGCAGCCAGTTGCAGAGCCAGGTTGTCATCTGGCAATACCCGGTTGGCTTTGTAGTCAGCGTAGAGTTGATGGCGAAAACCGGAAAACAGACTTTCGTCAAATGCTACAGCCAGTTTTGCAGCGCGCGTGACCTGCAGAAATCGCAGCAGGAACCGGGCAAATCCGGCGAACGCGCTGCGGTCCTCGGCGCGCCGCGACCAGACCTGCTGCTGCGGCGAAAAATGCGCCTGGAAAATGTAGATCGACGCGTCCACCAGGTAAACCGGAGTCGCCATTGTCAGCTTTTACGCAACAGGTAACGGTAGATGCCGTCCTGTTGGTCCCGGGCCAGCAGTTCGTGCTGCAGGAACAGACAGAACTTGGGCACATCCCGTGTGGTTGACGGATCCGTGGCAGTCATTAACAGGGTGTCGCCTGACTGCATGTCACGAAAGCGGTTGTGCAGCAGCATCACCGGCTCCGGGCAAAACAGACCTGTGGCGTCAACCGTGATGTCGGCCTCGATCTCGTCGACAGTCATGGTGTCGGTGGTATTCTCGTTCATAGGACATTTGACCCGTAATCAGCGGCGCGCAATCAGGTGACAGGTTTCCGTATCCGGATCAAAATCAATGACTGCCTCGCCGCGCTGCAATTGCAAACGAACCTGGGCAACTTTTGCTGCCAGCGTATAATCTTCAGCGCCGTACTCGGTACCCTCACGGCTGACAAACTCCTCTATCACAGAGTCCAGCACATTGTCCGACAGGCGTTGCCAGGGTATTTCCATGTCAGCCTCGCGAACCGCTCAGGCCACGTTGACGGCGTTGATGCGCTGCGGGGCATCCTCGTCACGTCGCAGATCACGGAACGGAAACAGCCGTGTGTCAGCCAGTTGCGACGGCTCAATGTGCGCGATGCTGCGGAAAATGTTGTCGATACGCCCCGGGTACTGTTTCTCCCACGTCTGCAGCATGGCTTTCATTTCCTGGCGCTGCATATTGTCCTGGGTGCCACACAGGTTGCACGGAATAATCGGGAACCCGCGCAGGCGCGCGTAACGTGCCACCTCTTTCTCACTGCAGTAGGCCAGCGGACGAATCACCACGTTCTGTTTGTCGTCGCTGAGCAGTTTGGGCGGCATGGCTTTCATTTTTCCGCCAAAAAACATGTTGAGAAACAGGGTTTCGACGATGTCATCGCGATGGTGGCCCAGCGCAATCTTGTTGGCACCGATCTGTCGTGCATAGGTATAAAGGCTGCCGCGCCGCAACCGTGAACACAGTCCGCAGAAGGTTTTGCCTTCCGGCGTTTTTTCCTTGACGATGGAAAACGTGTCCTGCTCGATGATGTGGTAATCCACACCCAGCTTGCGCAGATACTCCGGCAGCACATGCTCGGGGAAATCCGGTTGTTTCTGGTCCAGATTCACGGCCTTGATGTCAAAATGGATCGGCGCATGCTTCTGCAGATGCAGCAGAATATCGAGCATGGTATAGGAGTCCTTGCCACCGGACAGGCATACCATCACCAGGTCACCATCCTCAATCATGTTGAAGTCAGCAATGGCACGACCCACATCACGGCGCAGACTTTTACGGCTGCGGTTCAAGCGCTGCTCGTCAGTGCGGGCCTGAAGCATTTCTTCTTGAGCGACTTGCGTTAACAAAGCGACAACTCCATACAATAAAAATCAGTAAAACGTTTTGCCCTGTGCAGCCATCTCGCGCAACGCCGGCGTTGGCCGGTACAGCGCGCCCAGCTCAGCATAACGGTCGGCCATGTCACAGAATGCCGCTACACCCATGTTATCGATGTAGCGCAGTGCGCCGCCACGGAAGCGCGGATAACCCAGCCCCAGAAGCAGGCCCATGTCCACCTCGGCCGCCGAACTGACGATACCATCTTCCAGGCAACGCACCGCTTCCAGACACAGCGCCACCATCATACGTTCGCAGATGGCCTGCTCGCTGATTTCGTTTTGGCCCAGCTGCAAAGGCTTCAGCGTGTCCATGATGGCTTCATCAAACACCTTGACCGGACGGCCACCGGCATTTTGCTCATAACGGTAAAAACCCTTGCCGTTTTTCTGGCCGTAACTGCCAGCTTCGTAGAGATGATCAATGGCCGTGGTGAAGTCATACCGCATGCGGTCCGGGAAGCCTTCCGCCATCACCGCCATGCAGTGCGACGCCGTGTCAATGCCCACCACATCCAGCAGGTAGGCCGGACCCATGGGCCAGCCAAAGGTCTCCATGACCCGATCGATAACCCGGAAGTCGGCACCGTCACGCAGCAGCTGGCAGAATGCGCCAAAATAGGGAAACAGAATGCGGTTGACCAGGAAACCAGGACAATCATTGACCACAATCGGCGACTTGCCCAGCGACCTGTCTCTTATACACATCTCCGAGCCCACGAGACAGGCAGAAATCTCG
>CAJXPR010000123.1 GCA_913058135.1 uncultured Gammaproteobacteria bacterium | reverse complement strand
CGAGATTTCTGCCTGTCTCGTGGGCTCGGAGATGTGTATAAGAGACAGGTATTGCCCCGCAAGGTGGCGTGTACCAGGCAGGAACCTTGTCGGGCAGTCCACTGGCGGTAGCCGCCGGTCAGGCCATGCTGAAGGAAATCCAGAAGCCCGGTTTTTACGAAGACCTGGGGGCAACCACGGAAGCCATGCTTGCCGGCCTGCGCGAACGGGCACAGGCTGCCGGCATTGCTTTCACCACCAATCAGGTCGGTGGCATGTTTGGTTGTTTCTTTTCCAGTGAAGAGAAAATCACCCGCTTCGATCAGGTTATGGCCTGCAATGTGGAGCAGTTCCGCAAGTATTTCCATGTGATGCTCGACAATAATGTCTACCTGGCGCCTTCTGCATTCGAGGCCGGATTCGTGTCGGCGGCGCACGGACAGCAGGAGCTGGACACCACCATGGCAGCGGCCGAGAAAGCATTTGCCGCGTTGTGACGGCCAAACCGAAAGGCTGGTCATCAGCAGCATGGGATAATCAATGAACACAGGAAAATATTAATGAATCAGATTGATGTATATGGCATCGGCAATGCGCTGGTCGACAAGGAATTTGAAGTCGAAGACAGTTTCTTCGAAGAAGCCGGCATTGAAAAGGGCTTCATGACCCTGATTGAGGAGGACAAACAACAGCAGCTGCTGGATCTGCTATCGAGTCGTTATCCTCTGAAGAAGCAGGCCGGCGGCGGTTCGGCGGCCAATTCACTGTACGCGCTCAGCCAGTTTGGCGGCAAGGCATTTTATTCATGCAAGGTGGCCAACGACGAACCCGGTGACTTTTACATGGCCGAGCTGGGCAACCACAACATAGAAACGAACCTGCTGCCGCAGCGCGAAGCCGGCACCACCGGTCGCTGCCTGGTGATGGTCACGCCAGATGCCGAACGCACCATGCTCACCCATCTGGGCATATCACAATATGTATCGGACCAGGATCTTCAACCCGAGTCGATAAAACAGGCCAAATACATCTACATCGAAGGCTACCTGGTGACTTCCGATTCTGCCCGTGCGGCAGCCAGGCGCCTGCGGCAGATCGCCGAGGAAAACCAGGTAAAAACGGCCATGACCTTCTCTGACCCGGCTATGGTTGAGTATTTTCGCGACGGCGTCAATGAAGTACTGGGCGATGGCGTCGACATACTGTTCTGCAACGAACAGGAAGCTAAAATCTGGTCAGACGAGGATGATTTTGAACAGGCCTGCAACAAGCTGAAAACTGTCGCCGCGCGATTTGCCATTACCCGGGGTGCGCGCGGTGCGCGCCTGTTCGATGGCACCAGCTACATTGATATTGCCGCACATAACGTCAAGGCCGTCGATACCAATGGCGCAGGGGATATGTTCTCGGGCGCCTTCATGTACGGTATTACTCAGGGTATGAGTTTCCAGCAGGCCGGCGAACTGGCCAGTCTTGCGGCAGCGACCGTGATCTGCGAATTCGGGCCGCGACTGACGCCGGACGCCCACAACGCAGTTTTGCAGAAATTCCTGGCTGCCTGATTCAGAACAGGTATATACACAACAAAAAAGGCGCCAACCGGCGCCTTTTTTGTTGTGTAACGACTAAGGATCAGGCGCGCAAATCATCAACGAATTTTTTCACGCCATCAAACCAGGACGTCATCTTTGGAGACTGCTGCCCCTCGCTTTCACCAATCGTCTGGAACTCCTGCAGAATCTCTTTCTGGCGACGGGTCAACTTGACGGGGGTTTCCACGACCACGCGGCACAGCAGGTCACCGGGCGGGCCACCCCTGACCGACGTAACACCCTTGCCACGCAAACGGAACAGCTTCCCGGTTTGTGTTTCCGCCGGAATCTTCAGTTTCACGCGACCATCCAGAGTCGGAACTTCCAATTCGCCGCCAAGCGCTGCGTCTACAAAGCTGATCGGGATTTCACAGTGCAGATCACGACCGTCCCTGACAAAAAGCTTGTGAGGCCGCATATGTACCTGCACATACAGATCACCCGGCGGACCGCCGTTGACACCGGCCTGACCTTCGCCGGTAAGACGAATTCGATCGCCATCGTCGACACCGGCAGGCACTTTGACAGACAGAGTCTTCTGCTCTTCCACCTGACCACGGCCATGACAGGTATTACACGGATCCTTGATCTGCTTGCCACTGCCCTGACAGCGCGGACAGGTTTGCTGCACAGAGAAAAAGCCCTGCTGCATGCGTACCTGACCAATACCGTTACAGGTGCTGCAATCGACTGGTGAGGAGCCCTTCTTGGCGCCGGTGCCACCACAGGTCCCGCAATTCACTGCAGTCGGAATGCGGATTTTTACGGTAGTTCCCTTTACGGCACTTTCCAGCTCCAGTTCCAGATTGTAGCGCAGGTCTGCGCCCTTGCGCACACCGCTGCGACCGCCGCGACCGCCCCCGCCGGCACCAAATATATCGCCGAAAATATCACTGAAGATATCCCCGAAATCGCCGGCTCCGCCGCCGCCCTGAGGATTGACACCGGCATGACCATACTGATCATAGCGCGCCTTTTTCTCAGGGTCCGACAGTACTTCAAAAGCTTCGTTGGCTTCCTTGAATTTGTCCTCGGAATCCTTGTTGTCAGGATTTCGATCGGGGTGGTGCTTCATCGCCACGCGACGGTAGGCTTTTTTCAGTTCAGCTTCCGTCGCGTCACGACCCACACCCAGTACTTCGTAATAATCTCTTTTCGACATAGTCCATCAGCCAGGCTGTTTTTTTATTTATCGTCTTTAACTTCTTCGAATTCAGCATCTACCGCGTCATCAGAAGTGGATTCACCGGCGGTGTCATCTCCTGCATCGCCAGCCTGGCCACCTGCACCCTGCTGCTCGGCATACATCTTCTGCGCCAGCCCGGACGAGGCTTCAGTCAGCTCATTGGTACGTGTCTTGATCTGCTCAATATCGCCCGACTTCATGGCCTCTTCCAGCGCCACGATCGCCGCTTCGATTTTTTCTTTCTCGTCCGCCTCAACCTTGTCAGCGGCGTCAGTCAGCGTCTTGCGGGTAGCGTGGATAAGGCCATCAGCTGTATTGCGCGCAGTCACCAGATCCTCGAACTTTTTGTCATCGGCAGCATGCGCTTCGGCGTCCTTGACCATACGCTCGATCTCTTCGTCCGTCAGACCACTGGAAGACTTGATCACGATAGACTGCTCTTTATTGGTCGCCTTGTCTTTGGCCGACACGTGCAGGATACCGTTAGCGTCAAGATCGAAGGCAACTTCAATCTGCGGCATGCCACGCGGTGCAGGCGGAATATCACTCAGGTCGAAACGACCCAGCGACTTGTTCTGATTAGCCTGCTTGCGCTCGCCCTGAACCACGTGAATAGTGACCGCCGTCTGATTGTCGTCAGCAGTCGAGAACACCTGCGTTTTCTTGGTCGGGATCGTGGTGTTCTTGTCGATCAATATGCTGGTCACACCACCCATGGTCTCAATACCCAGGGACAGCGGCGTTACATCAAGCAGCAATACATCGTTTACTTCACCGGCCAGTACCGCAGCCTGAATGGAAGCACCAATAGCCACTGCTTCATCCGGGTTGACGTCACGACGGGCGTCCTTGCCAAAGAACTCGGCTACTTTTTTCTGCACCAGCGGCATACGGGTCTGGCCACCGACCAGAATGACGTCATCGATCTTCTTGACGTCGAGGCCGGCGTCCTTCAATGCCATCTTCAGTGGCGCAATCGTGCGGTCGACCAGTTCTTCAACCAGTGACTCAAACTTGGCACGTGTCAGTTTCTGTACCAGGTGCTTGGGGCCGGACGCGTCAGCCGTTACGTACGGCAGATTGATCTCGGTCTGCTGCGCCGAAGACAGCTCAATCTTGGCTTTTTCCGCCGCCTCTTTCAGGCGCTGCAGTGCCAACGGGTCGCTGCGCAGATCCATGCCACTTTCTTTCTTGAACTCGTCGGCCAGATAGTCAATCAGACGCAGGTCAAAATCTTCGCCACCGAGGAACGTATCACCGTTGGTGGAGAGCACTTCAAAGGTATGTTCGCCGTCGGTTTCCGCAATCTCGATGATGGAGATATCAAAGGTACCGCCACCCAGGTCATAAACTGCGATGGTGCTGTCGCCGCCTTTCTTGTCCATGCCGTAGGCCAGCGCTGCGGCTGTCGGCTCATTGATGATGCGCTTGATCTCAAGGCCGGCGATTTTACCGGCGTCCTTGGTCGCCTGGCGCTGGGAATCATTGAAGTAGGCCGGTACAGTCACGACCGCTTCCGTGACAGTTTCGCCGAGGTAGTCTTCGGCTGTCTTTTTCATCTTTTTCAGGATCTGGGCCGAAATTTGCGGTGGCGACATATTGTTGTCGTTCACGCGCACCCAGGCATCACCGTTGTCAGCCTTGGTGATCTCGTAGGGCACCATTTTGATGTCTTTCTGTACGACATCGTCCTGAAACTGGCGACCGATCAAACGCTTGATGGCGAACAGTGTGTTCTTGGGATTGGTTACTGACTGACGCTTGGCCGGCTGGCCTACCAGGGTTTCGCCGTCCTTTGTGTAAGCGATGACTGACGGGGTGGTGCGGTCGCCTTCGGCGTTCTCAATAACCTTGGCTTTGCCACCTTCCATGACAGCCACGCAGGAGTTGGTCGTACCCAAATCTATACCGATAATTTTGCCCATAATCTCATCTCCAATTAAATCTACCCGTCTTGTCTGACTCGAGACCCGGGCTGATCCATCCAAAATTTGTGTTTAAATTTGTGTTTAAAACAGCGTTGCAGCTCTATATTGGTACTTTTGCGCAAATTTCAAGAGCCTGACCGTCAAAATGACCCGGCTTTTTATCACGCCGGCTCTGTGACCGGCGCAGCATCATGCCTTGGTATCTACACCCTCGGTCGGTGCCCTGGACACCATCACCATGGCCGGGCGCAATACGCGGCCGTGCAGGCTATAACCTTTCTGCATCACCGCTATCACCGTGTCCGGCTCAGCTGTGGTGCTTTCCTGCATGCCCATGGCCTGGTGGTACTGCGGATCGAACGGCTCCCCAACCGGATCAATGACGTTCACATTGAACTTCCTGAGGCAATCGAGGAAGCTTTTCAGAGTCAGTTCGACACCCTGGCGCAGCGCACCGAGCTTTTCATGCTCATCGCCGTCCACGGCCTGCAGGGCACGCTCCAGATTGTCCAGGACTGGCAACAGGTCCGAAACCAGCTTTTCCTGACCATACTTATGTGCCTTTTCCACATCCTGCTCGGCTCGCCGACGCACATTCTGCATGTCCGCATGAAGACGCAGGATATCTGCCTGATGGCCGGCGGCCGCCGCCTCGGCCTGATCCAGTCGCTCCAGCGCCTGCTCCAGCGACAGGTCCTCAAGCGGCGTGTCGGCGCTGCTGGCAGCCTTGTCATCCATCCGCTCACCGGCATTCTGCGTGTCCTGCTCGCTCTGGCCCTGTTGCCTTTGGTCCTTCTCTCTGTGATCCTGATTCTGGTGATTCTGGTCACCGGTTTTATGTTCTGCCATGTGTCCACCCTGCCTGTGAGTTTCATCAAATTGCTGATATCTGCTCAATATGGGGACGGCATGATATGATTCAAGTCCTTTCACGGATTCAATTTGCCGTGTCAAACACCAGCGCCCGGGCTATATTAAGAATACTATGCTGACACATCTTTCCATTCGCAATTACGCCATCGCCGAACAGCTCGACATTGAGTTCAAGGCGGGCATGACCGCGATCACCGGTGAAACCGGCGCCGGCAAATCCATTATTCTGGGCGCGCTCGGACTGGTGCTGGGCGATCGGGCCGACCGCGATGTCGTGCGCAGTGGCAGTGAACGTGCAGATATCAGCGCCGAATTTGATGTCGGCAGATTGCCATTGGCCAGCCAGTGGCTCAGCGACCATGAACTGACGGCGGAAGATGACGCGTGCTTGTGCCTGCTAAGGCGCAGCGTTGCTGCCGATGGCCGCTCCCGGGCCTGGATCAACAACTCCCAGGTCACACTGCAGGCCATGACCGCTCTGGGCGCTCTGCTGATGGACATACACAGCCAGCACGAACATCACTCCTTACTGCAAAGACCCACCCAGCAAATGCTGCTGGACGATTTCGGCGGGCAGCGGGTTCGCGTACAGCAACTGCAACAACTCAGCGAGCAGTGGCGGCAGGCCAGCAAACAACTGCACACATTGCAGACTGCACTCAACGAACAGGCCGCCCAGCACGAACTGGCCCGCTATCAGCTGGCCGAGCTTGAAGATCTGGCGCTGGGGGCGGAAGAACTGGACGAACTGGAGCAGGAGCTGGATAGCCTCAGCAATGCCGAGTCACGCATAGCCGGCATGCGTGCCCTGGTGCAGCTGTGCAGCGAAGATGACGACAGCAACATCAGCCAGAGCCTGCATCAGGCCCTGAACCTGTTGCGCCAGAGTGGCGCCGGCAAGACCCTGGCAAACGTTGAGGAAATGCTTAATACGGCCCTGATCCAGATCGACGAAGCCGCCAGTGAGCTGAACCGGCAGCTCGACCAGGTCGAGATCAATCCGGCCCGGCTGGAAGAATTGAACGCCCGCCTGGCCAGCATCCATCAGTTGGCACGCAAGCATAAAGTGCGGCCGGAAGAGCTTGGCGCACTGCAGCAACAACTCGAGGAGCAACTGGCCGCAGCATCGCAGAACACCGAAACGCTTGACCATCTCCAGCAGCAGACCCTGACCTTGCAAAACAGCTGGCTGGAGCTGGCACATGAACTGAGCAACCAGCGTCAGCAGGCCGCAAAAAAACTGGCCAAAGCCGTCAACGAGCAGCTAGGCAACCTGGGTATGGCTGATGCCAGGCTCAGCATTGACCTGCAGCGCACGGAAAGCGACAAGCCTCAGCCCCATGGCCTGGAACATGTTGAATTTTTGATCAGTACCAACCCCGGCCAGCCCGCCAAGCCTCTGGCCAGAATCGCTTCCGGCGGCGAGCTGTCACGGGTCAGCCTGGCCATTCAGGTCATCACTGCCATGACCTCCGATACACCCAGTCTGGTGTTCGACGAGGTTGATGTAGGCATTGGCGGGGGTGTTGCACGTGTGGTCGGCAAGCTGTTGAAACAACTGGGCACGCGCAGCCAGGTTTTGTGTGTCACGCACCAACCCCTGGTCGCCAGTCTGGCCAACCAGCACTTGCTGGTCAGCAAGGAAACCAGTGCAAAGACTGCCAAAAGCAGAATCTATCCGTTGGATGAGCAGGAACGGTTACAGGAAATCGCCCGCATGCTGGGCGGTGACTCCGATGGGCCGACACTTAGCAGCGAAGCACTGGCGCACGCCCGGGAATTGACAGCAAACGCCTGACGGACGAGGAGCTCCTGCAAAGACGCTCAGTTTTTCTGGCAGTCCGCGCAGATGCCGTAAAGATACAGGCTATGATCGGTTATTTCGAATCCGAAATTGGCAGCAATCTTGTCTTGCCGATCTTCAATGACTTCGTCAAAAAACTCTTCCACCAGGCCGCACTTGCTGCACACCAGGTGGTCATGATGTTCTACCGTGGTCAGCTCAAACACTGAATGGCCGCCCTCGAACCGGTGTCGCATCACCAGGCCCGCCGATTCAAACTGCGTCAGTACGCGATAAACCGTTGCCAGACCAACTTCCTCACCCGCTTCAATCAGCGCCTTGTACACGTCTTCCGCACTCAGATGGCGGGTTTCCGAGTTCTCCAGTAATTGCAGGATTTTCACACGGGGCAAAGTTACCTTCAGTCCCGCTTTGCGTAGTTCCTGATTTTCAGCTGACATATCGATTCTCTTGATTATCGTTTGGTGATGCGGCCCGAAGAGGCCGTTTTACCGCAGGCAATAGCTAGGGTATTATGCACACTAATGTTGGCAGATGAAAGTTCAGCCCCATACTACATCAGGTGCTTTAAATGCGAAGAACCCTAATCCTGCTGGTAGCGACCATGACCGTTGCGGCCTGCTCATCGATACCCTTGCCGGAGTTTCCCGGCGTTTACAAAATACCGATTTCCCAGGGTAATATCATCACCCAGGAGATGGTTGACCAACTGGAGCCCGGCATGACGCGGCGCCAGGTGGTTTTTGTCATGGGTACACCACTGGTGCGCGATCCTTACCACCAGGATCGCTGGGATTACGTCTTCAACTACCAGCCCGGCGGTGGGGAACGCGGCCAGGAGCGCATGACGCTGTTTTTCGAAAATGATCTGCTGAGCCGCTTTGAGGGCGACTTTGAGCCGGGCGCAGATGCTGCCTGGTCGCGCAGTGCCACCGATTCCGGCGACACCGACGGCAACTCCTGATACCGGAATCAATATGCGTACCGAGGCTCACCCCACTACCAATCGCGAAATTGCCAATGTGCTTGATCAGGCGCAGTCCATCTGTGCCGAACACGGTGTGCGACTGACGGAAAAACGGCGACGCGTGCTGCAGGTGGTCCTGGAATCGTCCGAACCGCTGTCAGCCTACCAGATCGCCGACCAGTACCGGGACCAGCACGGCCAGACCCTGTCAGTGATGTCCGTGTACCGCATGCTTAATTTTCTGAAAGACAATGAGCTGGTACATCGACTGGAAACGACCAATCAGTATCTGCCCTGCTCGCATATTACCTGCAAGCATGACCACGAAGTACCGCAGTTTCTGATCTGCGATCAATGCCATGGTGTTGACGAGGTGGGTATCCGCAAGGAAATTCTCAACGAACTGAGTGCCAATATCGAAGACACTGGCTTCACGCTGGCAAGGCAACAGATCGAGTTCCACGGCATCTGCAGCGCCTGCCGGCAAACCAGAGCCTGACCTGTCAACACCCAGGCTTGCCGACCTTGCCAGCGGCTCTTATCGTGATACCGCGGGCGGCTCGGCCATCTGATCCAGCATCGGCAGATCTTCGGCAAAACGTCGATGGCATGATTCACAGGTTTCAATCAGTTGACCACCCGCACGTTGCATCAACTCGATATTGCGGCTGCGCACAGCATTAACCGCCCTGATACCATCCTGCTCCAGTTGTGCCGCCAGGCGTTGCCATTCCGGATCGGCTACCCATTCGGCGTCCATCGGGCCTGTGCCTGCAACCTGCATCAAACCACCACCCACCTGGACCTGAAAGGCAAGATGCTCCAACTCTCGCCAGTCGCGATCACCTTGCGGATTGTTCCAGGTTGATGTCCAGGCAGGATCGGTTGCCTTGTTGACCATGGCAACCATCACGTCGTTCAGGCTCACCGGCAGCACCGGCCCTTGATTATCCGATTGGGATGTCGTCCCATTGTCGCTGCAGGCCGCCAACGTCACCAACGCCAATGCTGCCACACCCATTTTTAGCAATTCTGTACCGCACCGCATCGCATCACTCCTGTGTCATTGTTGTTTTGCCGGGGTTGTTATTGTCTTTATTTTCAGATTCTTATGCTACGCCTATCGTCCACTGCAAACAATCACAAAACCGTGACGCGCACTTCACCGATTCATCAAAAGGCCGCCGCGAAAGCCCGCAACGCTTCAACACCCAATACATCATGAGCCGCCAGCTGCAGATCCTTGCGCGGCAAGTGCCCCAGCTTGTCCTTTAGCACGGCCAGATGAACGTCTTCCTGCTCGCGTCGATCAGCGAGAAAGCCCTGCATGCCTTCGGGCAATCGTTTATTGACCACCAGTCCGGCCACATCGACCTTGGCTCGCCGCAGCTGGGCATACAGCTCAATGGTCTCGAGCACAGGTAGTCGCTCCGCCGCCAGGACGATAACAAATCCCGTCTGTGTTTGATCAGTCAATGCATCGCGCAGGCCGGCAAAGCGCTGCTTGCGACGGTTCAGCAAACGCCGGATGCGGCTCTCGCGGTCTTCCTCGCCATCATCGGAATCGTCACCGAGCATTTTATCACCCACACTGCTGTCACGGTTCAGACTATTCAGTACTGCACTAAAACGGTCTGCCTTGTCACGGCGCTTGATCAGGCCATCGGTCCAGGCCGACATCATTTCCGGCAGTGCCATCAGCCGCGCTGTATGCCCCGACGGCGCAGTATCGAAAACGATCAGATCGTATGCTGCTGCCTGCTCGACGACTTCCGCGATCCGTTCGAGCATGGCAGCCTCCTGCATGCCCGGCGCGTCACGCGAGAGCGCCATATGTTTGTCCACCTCGCCACTCAGATGGGCTGGCATCAGTTTGCGCAGGGCGCGCGTCACTTCAGCAAGGTGTTGATCCACCGTCTGTTCGGGATCCAGTTCCATACCATCCAGGCCCGGCGCCAGCTTCACCGGCGCTGCTCCGACGGTCCGGTTGAAAAGATGGCCCAGATTATGGGCCGGGTCGGTGGATACCAACCTGTCTCTTATACACATCTG
>CAJXPR010000122.1 GCA_913058135.1 uncultured Gammaproteobacteria bacterium | reverse complement strand
TCTACACAGAGTAGATCGTCGGCAGCGTCAGATGTGTATAAGAGACAGGCCTGGTACACGCCACCTTGCGGGGCAATACAGTCCATGATGTCTTTGCGCCCGCCAAATGCACCGACGGGCAGGCCGCCGCCAATTACCTTGCCAAGCGCAGTGAGGTCGGGTGTGACGCCATAGACTGACTGCGCGCCGCCGAGGGCAACCCTGAAGCCGGTCATGACTTCGTCGAAAATCAGTACGCTGCCGTGTTCGGTGCAAAGTTCGCGCATGGTTTCCAGGAAGCCGGGCACCGGTGGCACCATATTCATGTTGCCGGCGATGGGTTCGACGATAATACAGGCAATCTCATCACCGTGCTCTCTGAACAGTGTCTGCATGGCTTCGATGTCATTGTAGGGCAGCACGTAGGTCAGGTCGGTGTATGCCTTGGGCACGCCCAGCGAATCCGGCTCGCCAAGGGTCAGCGCGCCCGACCCGGCCTTGACCAGCAATCCGTCAACATGGCCGTGGTAACAACCTTCGAACTTGACCACTTTGTCGCGACGGGTATATCCGCGCGCCAGCCGGATTGCGCTCATGGTTGCCTCAGTGCCGGAGGTGACCAGCCGCACCCGTTCAATAGAAGGCACCAGTGTGCAGATTGTGCGTGCGATGTCGACTTCGGCGGCTGTTGAGGCGCCGTAACCCAGGCCGCGGCTCAGTTGCTCCTGCAGCGCACCAATGACGGCCGGATAGCAATGGCCCAGAATCAGTGGTCCCCAGGCACCGACATAGTCGACGTAGCGATTGTCGTCTTCGTCGATCAGCCAGGCACCTTCGCCGTGGTTGAAAAACAGGGGCGTGCCGCCAACACCACGAAACGCTCGCACCGGCGAATTGACGCCACCGGGGATATAAAGCTGTGCTTCGTCAAACAGTGCGGCGGAACGACCCGTTGTATGTGGGTTTGTGGTCTGGGACGTATTATCGGCCATAGCTACCTCTGATTTGCAAAAAAAATTCGTTAAAACAGCTTAGTAAGTTCACGCGCGCGAGTCTGTATGTCCTGTGCGGCAAACAGATAGTTGATGACCGCCAGCATGTCGGCCCCGGCGCTTATCAGCTCTTTGCCGTTGTCTGCGGTAATGCCGCCAATCGCGACAATCGGCAGGCGCGTCTGCTGACGTATCCGGCGCAGGTTCCCGATGTCCGCAGCCGGCGCATCAGGTTTGGTCAGGGACGGGAAAAAACGCCCCAGGGCAACATAGCTGGCGCCCTGCTGTTCGGCCGCCGTGACCAATGCAGGCTGGTCATGGCAACTGACGCCAATGACGGCGGTCGGGCCAAGTCGATAACGCGCTTCTGGCAAGGTCGTATCGGATTGCCCTAGGTGAACGCCATCGGCCCCTACGGCCTGACACAGGTCAATGTCATCGTTGATGATCAGGCTGGCCTGCAAGCTGTGACACAGGGTCTTCAATGCGGCGGCTTGTGCAACACGGTCGCGAAAATCGCCGGTCTTGCGGCGATACTGAATGATGCGCACGCCGCCCGCAAGCGCCTGCTCAACTGCCGGGATCAGCCTGGCATCGCTCAACAGGTGTTCGTCGGTGATGGCATATACGCCGGATGCGGCGAAAACGCCCATTGCGGCGTGAGAGTCTGACAATTGGCTACCTGTTGTTGTCCGATCAAATGGGTGGCGTGCGTTCAGTGTGGTCTATTCTAACAGAGCCGCGTTGCAGTATGACAAACCTGGTTCAGTTGGTTGCCTGCAGATGTCAGCGGGCGCCGGGAAGCCGGTCCGGCAGTGCCTGGCCAAGACCCGCGCGCCAGCCACGCTGCAGAGCCTGCCAGGTGAACGCCTGGGCGTTCGCACAGGCGTCGGAAACGGGCTTGCCTTGCGCCAGTCCTGCCGCCAGGGCTGAGGCCAGTGTGCAACCGGAGCCGTGGTAGCTACCGGCGAGTCTGGGCCAGGTCCAGCTTTCAGGGGGGGCGTTGTGATGGTACAGGGTGTTGACGACATCGGGCGTGCGCGCATGTGTGCCCGTGACGAGTATGTGCTGGCAGCCCAGCGTCAACAGGGCACTGGCGGCTGAAGCGTGGTCGGCACTCACGTGGCTCAGGGCACTCAGCTCCTCGGTATTCGGTGTCAGTACGGTGACCCGGGGCACAATAAACCTGCGATAGGCAGTAAGCAGATCCTCACCACTGAAGCGAAAGCCCCCACCGGCTTTCAGCACCGGGTCGGCGACCACCGGAATGTCAGGGTAGTCAGCCAGCACTTCGGCTACAATGCCCAGGGTGTCGAGGCTATCGATCAAGCCAATCTTGATAGCATGCACCTTGATGTCGGCGAACAGAGTGTCTATCTGTGCCCGCAGCAGATCCGTGGCCACGGTCTGGGTACGGGTGACATTGGCGGTATCCTGCACTGTCAGTGACGTAGCGACCGGCAGGCAATGGCAACCGCAGGCGAACAGCGTTTCTATGTCGGCCTGGAGACCTGCGCCGCCGGTCGGATCAAGTCCTGACAGGCAGAGCACGGTGGGTTTGCCGGGCACGCTCACTGGGCCGGTGCGGAGGTCAGGATGGTTCAAAATGGCTTCACGACCACAAGAATGACGATGCCGATCAAGGCCAGTACCGGCGCTTCATTGTAGTAACGGAAAAATACGTGGCTGTGTGTATTGCGACCTTCCCGGAAGCGCACCAGAAACCACCAGCAGCTGATGTGGTAAACAATGACCAGGGCGACCAGGGCAAGTTTGGCGTGCAGCCAGCCCTGAGACAGGTAAAACTCCGGCGCGGACGCTATCAGCGACACACCCAGAACGACAGTAGCGATAGCAGACGGCGTGCTGATGCCCCAGTACAGTTTGCGCTCCATGACGACAAACCGGTCCTTGCTGACCTGGTCTTCGGCCATGGCATGGTAGACAAACAGCCGGGGCAGATAGAATATGCCGGCAAACCAGGTGATGACGGCAATGATATGAAAAGCTTCGATCCAGGCCATAATGTTCCGCTGTATGATGTAGTTAGCAAAGTTGTAATCAACAAATACTGATTATGACGTCCGCGCGCAATCGCGTACAGTAGAAAGGGTGAAAAGGCGCGACCGGTTGCCAACTGCAAGTGTTAGAATCAGGTGTTAGAATTCAGGCCCCATAATCAGTCGAACGATGCAGGAGAATGTTGTGATCAAAGCAGGAATAGTCGGAGCCACTGGATACACGGGCGTGGAGTTGTTGCGTCTGCTGGCTTTGCACGACGACGTTGCCATCGAGGTGGTAACCTCACGTGAGCTGGAAGGCACCGCCGTGTCGGCCCTGTTTCCCAATCTGCGCGGCTATGTGGACCTGGCTTTCACTGCACCGGACGAAGACGCATTGGCCGCCTGTGACGTGGTTTTTTACGCTACGCCGCATACCGTGGCCATGAAATCTGCAGCCGGCCTAATGGCCAGAGGTGTACGGGTAATCGATCTGTCGGCAGACTTTCGGCTACAAGACAGAGTCGAATGGGAACGCTGGTACAAGGAGACTCATGAAAGCCCGGAGCTGATTGCCCAGGCTGTATATGGGCTTCCGGAAGTGAATCGTGACCGGATTCGCGACGCTCAGCTGATTGCTGTGCCCGGCTGCTACCCCACGGCCGTGCAACTTGGGTTTTTGCCCTTGCTGGAGAGCGCTCTAATCGATCCCTCGCGCCTGATCGCTGATGCCAAGTCAGGCGTCAGCGGTGCCGGTCGCAAGGCTGCTGTGGGCAGTCTGTTGTGCGAGTCTTCCGAGTCCATGAACGCCTATGGCGTCGCCGGGCACAGACATTTGCCGGAAATTTCCCAGGGCCTGAGGATGGCTGCCGGTCAGGATGTGGGGTTGACCTTCATTCCTCACCTGACACCCATGATCAGAGGTATCCATGCCACGCTGTACGCGGCGCCGACTGCAGATGTCAGCGCTGTGCAGCTGCAGACTCTGTTTGAAGACCGCTACCGGTCCGAGCCTTTTGTTGATGTTATGCCAATGGGCTCTCAGCCCGCGACCCGTAACGTCAAAGGCTCAAACCGCTGCCAGCTGGCAGTGCACTATCTGGAGCGAAGCAACAATATCGTGGTTTTGTCGGTGATTGATAATCTTGTGAAAGGCGCATCCGGACAGGCGGTACAGAATATGAATATCATGTTCGGCCTGGACGAAACCGCTGGCCTCAAGACCATTTCCCTGCTTCTGTAAGGCGCTGACATGCCACGCGCGGTCAAGGGTAGCAGACAGCATCGCATGACAGTGGTGCCGCATCGGCCCTGGCAGCGGGCAGCCTTTTTTCTGATTGCTCTGTTGATGCTGATTGTCTTGCTGGTGTTTGCCTATAACACCGGCTATGAGCGTGGCGCCGATAATCTGACTGAACTTGATCTTGCATACACGCAAGGGCTTTCAGATGTCCAGCGCGCCGCCCGGCAAGTCGCTGAGCTCCGTGCGGCGTTATCGGTTGCTGAACGCAATCGGCAAATGGACGAGCAGGCCAATGTGCAGGCGCAGGCGTCGATTGCGGAATTGCGCAGCCAGATTGCATTGCTGGAACGCGACGTGGCATTGTACCGACAGGTCATGGCGCTGGATTCGGAAACATCGGCACTTAAAGTCCAGTCCTGGCAGTTGTCCCGCACCGAGTTGCCGAACACTTTCCGGTACCGGTTGACGCTGTCTCATACTGGCGCGGGCGGAAACACATTGACCGGACGCATGCACATTGCAGTGGTGGGCGCCATGGCGTCCGGCCAGAGTGACCTGCATGATCAGCAGGCTATCGGATTCACTGAACCGGTGGAAGTTCGATATTTGCAGGTGCTGGAGGGTGACCTGCTCCTGCCCTCTGGATTCAGCGCCGAGCATGTCAAACTTGATTTCAGCGCAGACATACCATCTACTCTCCAGTTCAGTGATAACATGCCGTGGCAGCCCGAGGGGGGAAACTGATGTTCGGATCACAGAACAAAGCGCGTAAAAGCAGAGCTATGGCCCACACCCTGATATCTTCTGCCACTGAGCTCAAGGGCGACCTGAAATTCGACGGAGAGTTGATTGTTGAGGGGCGGGTGATCGGTGATATCAGTGCTGAAGATGATTCCGACGCCGTTTTGAGAGTGGCAGAACAGGGCGTGGTCGAGGGCGAGATCAATGTCCCCAACGTAGTGATCAACGGTGTCGTAAAGGGCGATATACGCGCGTGCAAGCATATTGAGCTGGCCGCCAAGGCGAGTATTGCTGGTGACGTGCATTATCGTTTGATAGAAATGGTAATGGGCGCGCGGGTCAACGGCAGCCTGATATTCAATGGCGAGCAATCCAGCGCCCGCAAAGCGCTCACCTACCAGCACGATGCTGCTGACGTTGGTGAGGCGGATGTGATCGCTGAGAGTCATAGCCCCGGCAATACTTGACTATTTTACTAGGTTAAGCCCATAATTCTGCCTGTCGTCCCCGGGATCCAGCGCGGGGATATCCAATCATCTTCAAGATGTTGTTGTTATGTCCACTGTACAATCACACGATCCGGTCATCATCGCGTTGACCGATAATGCTGCCGACAAGGTTAAAACCCTGATTGCGGAAGAAGGCAAGCCTGGCCTGAAATTACGGGTATTTGTCACCGGTGGCGGCTGCTCGGGTTTTCAGTACGGTTTCAGTTTTGATGAAGACGTTGCTGAGGACGATACGGTCGTGGATTACAAAGGCGCGACATTGCTGGTCGATCCGCTCAGCTATCAGTATCTGGTAGGTGCAAAAGTCGACTATGTGGAGAATCTCGAAGGATCACGCTTCGTCGTCAATAATCCGATGGCCAGCACCACCTGCGGCTGTGGATCCTCATTTTCCATCTGATGGTATACCCGTCGACGAATCCTGTCGGTCAGGCGTAATAGACGCCGCCCAGGATTACCGGATGCCGGGCGCCGGTCAGTTCACGACTGTCAGTGGCCTGCCGGTTCAGGGTTTGCCGGGCCAGCCAGGCAAACGTGACTGCCTCTACCCAATCGGCTGACAAGCCACAGTCATCACTGCGCATTACCCGGGTGTCGGGCAATAATTGCTGCAGGCGTTGCAACAGCGCCGCATTGTGCGCCCCTCCGCCACACACAATCAACTCGGCCGGCAGTGTCAGTTTATCCAGCGATCGGGTAATGGTCAGTGCTGTCAGTTCCAGCAATGTGCGCTGCACGTCCGCGCTATCCACCGCTTGCGGGAGACTGGCAAGTTTGTGTTGCAGCCAGGCCAGATTGAACAGCTCGCGTCCGGTGCTTTTAGGCGGCGGTAGTTGGAAGTAGGGTTCTTCCAGCAATGTCTGCAGTAAGGTTTCATTCACGGAACCCGACGCCGCCCAGGCGCCCCCGTCATCATATTGCGCACCTCGTTCGCGCTGTATCCAGATGTCCATCAGCACGTTGCCCGGGCCCGTGTCATGGCCTCGTGGCGTTGCTTTTGGAGCGGGGTTCAGAAAGGTTATGTTGGACATGCCGCCTACGTTGACAACGCAACGTTGATGAGCGGATGAGTGGAAAAAATGTTGATGGAACAGCGGGGCCAGCGGAGCGCCCTGACCACCTGCGGCCATATCGCGGCGGCGAAAATCGCTGACCGTGGTGATGCCCGTCAATTCGGCGATGACGTTGGCATCACCGATTTGTGTGCTGAATGAATGCGGCCCCATCGGCTGGTGAAAAATGGTCTGCCCGTGACTGCCAATGGCGTCGACCTGACTGGCTGCAAAGCCTGATTCACTCAGCAGTGTGTTGACGGCGGCGGCAAAGGCATGCCCGATTTTGTTGTCGAGTGTACCCAGGTTTAGCAGGCTGATGCTGGCGCTTTCGCACAATTCGAGAATGTCACTGCGCAGCTTGTCCGGATATTTGCCAGCGTGTGTGGCAACAACTCTGGTATGCGTTGACGTGCTTTCGATCAATGCACAGTCTATCGCGTCAACGCTGGTGCCGGAGATAACGCCTATAAAATAGCCGGTATCAGACATGGCGCCTCACTCCGAGCCAGGGGCCTGACTCGGGGTGTTAGTGTACGTCAGCAGGCGACCGTCAGGCTTGGTTTCATTGAAACGCTTGAGAATACGGCTGGCGTGCTCAAGAAAGCGTGGCATCTCCTGAGGCGCCAGACTGATGGCTTGCGGTAGCTCGTCCACAATGGTGCGTGGGTCCTTGTGGACGCCATTGACCAGGAACTCGTAATGCAGGTGGGGGCCTGTCGCGCCGCCCGTGGACCCGACATAGCCAATAATCTGGCCTTGCTGCACCCGGCTGCCTTTCTTGATGCCGCCAGCGTAGTCATTCAGGTGAGCGTATTTGGTTTCAAAGCTGCCGTTGTGCTGTATCACTACCAATTTGCCAAACGAGCCGTTACGGGCGGCCCAGGTGACTGTGCCGTCGGCCGTCGCACGGATCGGTGTGCCGGTAGGGGCTGCGTAGTCAGTGCCACGGTGGGCGCGAATGGTGTTGAGGATGGGATGGCGTCGATTTGGGTTGAAGTTGGAGCTTATGCGGAACACATCCAGCGGATTGCGCAAAAAGGCTTTTTGCATGCTTTCGCCGTCGGGGCTGAAGAAGCCAACATTGCCTTGCGTTGTTTCGTAGCGGACTGCGACATGTTCGCGGCCCCGGTTGATAAATTGTGCGCCCACAATGTCGCCCGTGCCGATGAATTCGCCATTCAGGTATTTTTCTTCGTAAACGATACTGAACTGGTCGCCCGAGCGAGGGTCCATCAGAAAATCTATTACGCCGCCAAATATGTCGGCCATACCCATAATCACGCTGGCAGGGATGTCTGCCTCTTGCCCGGCCAGGAACAGACTGTCGGCGATCGCGCCCTGCTTGACGACCTGCACAACATCGGCTGTCAACTGGATAGGTTCAACCTGATAAAAGGCATCCTGTCGTGTGAATACAAAGCCTTCCAGCGGAGACATGAAAACCTGAAGCTGTTCCAGTTTTCCGGGTTCGGGGATATGAAAGCTCAACTCGTAGCCGGGGAACAGTCGATTCAGAATCCCGGCTTCATCCGAGCTGTTGATGATGCGATAAAGTTCCTGCGCTGACAGGCCAACACGCCCGAAAATGGCTGACAGATTGTCGCCCGGCTGTACGGTCAGAGAATGCCAGTTGACCCTGCTGTCTGCGCTCTCGGCAATAACTGCCCCTTCAGCGGGAAGCATGGGACCTACCGAGAATACCGGGGCCTCTGCACCTGGCTTATCCGCGTGTCCTGCCAGGGATATGTCACGCCGAAGACGGTCTCCATCACCAGGCGCGTCCGGGGTGAGGACAGATACCAGGATCAAGGCAAGCCCAAGGGCGACGGCCAGCAGAAGATGGTTGCGCGGATAATATCTTCGAATGATATGTCTAGCTTTGGCGATTGAATCCATGGAGGTTGTTTTTATCTCGTTGCTTGCATTACTGCTGGTGCGCCGTCGACGCCATGAGGCTGTCCCGGATGCGCACACAAACCCCAATTCTTATGGCTTTTGCGGCTCAGGTCAAGTCTTATTCCGGTTGATGGTGTAGAATCCGTGCTGGGATTCAAGCGTGGATTAATAACGGAAAATTGTCATGGTACAAAAATCGGTAGATATATTGGCTGACCTTGAGGCAAGAGGTCTGGTCTCCCAGATGACCTCGGAGGACGAGTTTCGGTCCCATTTGCTGGGAGAGAGGCGCACTATATATAGTGGCTTCGATCCGACAGCCGATAGCCTGCATATCGGGCACCTGGTGCCTTTGCTGGCACTTCGTCGCTTTCAGCTCGCCGGACACAAGCCGCTGGCGCTGGTCGGCGGCGCCACCGGCATGATCGGCGACCCCAGTTTCAAGGCGGCGGAGCGTCAGTTGAACTCGACTGAGGTCATCAGTGGCTGGGTGGATTCGCTTAAGGGGCAGATGAGTCGTTTCCTGGATTTTGATTGTGGTGCGGCATCAGCTGAAGTCGTGAACAATCTTGACTGGACGCGAGAGCTCAATGTGCTGAGTTTTTTGCGCGATATTGGCAAGCACTTCTCAGTCAATGCCATGATCCAGAAAGAATCCGTCAAGCAGCGCATTGAGCGCGAGGGCTCAGGTATATCATTTACCGAGTTCAGTTATATGATTCTCCAGTCCTATGATTTTGCCGAACTGTATCGCCGCCATGACTGCACCATACAGATCGGCGGCAGTGATCAGTGGGGTAACATCACCGGTGGCATTGATCTTACCCGGCGTATGTATCAGGGTCAGGTTTACGGACTGACCTTGCCATTGGTCACCAAGGCGGACGGGCAGAAATTTGGCAAAACAGAAACCGGTACTGTGTGGCTGGATCCGGCCAAGACATCGCCCTATGCCTTTTTTCAGTTCTGGCTGAATGCGGCCGACGCGGATGTTTACAAGTTCCTGCGCTACTTTACTTACCTGACGCCGGCGGAGATTGCCGATATAGAGGCAGCCGATGCCGCTGCCACCGGCAAGCCGTCGGCGCAAGGCATTCTGGCGCGCGAGGTTACCAGGCTGGTTCACGGCGCAGAAGGTCTGCTGGCAGCAGAGCGTATCAGCAGCGCCCTGTTCTCCGGCGAGCTGGGGGATCTTACCGAGTCGGATTTCGAGCAGCTGCGTCTGGATGGATTGCCCGCGACCGAAGCGTCTGGCGATGCGATTGCGATCGTAGAGGCGCTGGTCAGCACTGGTCTGGCTGCTTCCAATAGGGTGGCGCGCGAATTTGTCACCGCAGGCGCGGTGTCTGCAAATGGTAGAAAGGTGTCTGATACCGATGCGACACTGATCAGGGCGGATGCTTTGTTCGGTAAATATATAGTGCTTAAGCGTGGGAAAAAGCTGTTTCACCTCTTGCGTTTTTCATAAACAACGTTGTCCGTTAAAATTTATGACGGCATGATGAAATTCTGCTTGCAGAGGAAATTTACTGTGGCATAATGCGCGCCCTTGACGAGATAACGCTCTGGTCAGGGGAAGGCAGCAGCCTTGTTTTCAGATGGAATTGCCGGTGACAAGCTGGCGAAGAAAGTGAAAAAAAGTGCTTGCCAGATTGCTTGAAACGCGTATAATACGCGGCCTCTTAGCCACGAAGGCTGAGGCGCAAAAGTTCTTTAAAAGACAGAGATTAAGTAATAGAGGTGGGTGCTTGCCGAGGTATTTTTTGCGCAATCGTAAAGATATCAAAGGGAAGCAACCGCGTTGATTATCAGCCCTCCCAAGGGTTGGTGATCTAAGTCAATAGACAGTAGTTGTAAACTTTGAGCATGATTTTAACTTGAGTGAATTGTCGGTTAAGTAGTACGGCGAGTAAGCTTGAGTGTAAAACCTTAAACTGAAGAGTTTGATCATGGCTCAGATTGAACGCTGGCGGCAGGCTTAACA
>CAJXPR010000121.1 GCA_913058135.1 uncultured Gammaproteobacteria bacterium | reverse complement strand
GAGATTTCTGCCTGTCTCGTGGGCTCGGAGATGTGTATAAGAGACAGCTTTTGGGCATCGTTGCCCAGCTCGCTGATCAGCCCGCCGCTGAGTACTGCGGTGGCAAGGAAGGGTTCTACCACCATGCCCTTGCCAAATTCCTCCATGACCACCATCAGGTCTACGGCGGAACCACCAAAACCACCATCCTCTTCCCGGAACGGAACAGTCAGCCAGCCCAGCTCGGCAAACAGGTTCCAGTACTCTTCACTGAACCCCCTGTCGCTTTCTATCAATTTTTTGCGCGTATCAAAGTCATACTGGCCTTTGACGAATTTCTGCACGCTGTCTTGCAGCATCTGCTGCTCATCACTGTAGGAAAAATCCACGATGCAATACCTCTTGAAAATTGTCAGTGTGCGATTACAGGCCCAGCACAGCTTTACTGATAATGTTTTTCTGTATCTCGTTGGAACCACCGTAAATGGATTTCTTACGGTTGTTGAAGTAGGTATTGGCGCTGGCTGCCAGCGATCCCTTGCCTACATGTTCCCCGTCAAAGCCTTCGGTAAACTGCTCCGGTACATGGGGCAGACTGTGATACGCGGCCACTTCCATGTACAGCTCGTCAATAAACTGTGTGGCTTCAGTGCCGACAATCTTCAGAATGGATGATTCAGGCCCGGGTGCTTTGCCCACACTTACCGCCGCCAGTGTCCGCAACTCGGCAAATTCCAACGCCAATACCTGAATCTCGACTTCGGCCAGTTTTTGCGTAAACACGGGGTTGTCCAGCAACGTACCACCAAATCCGTCCGGCGTGCTGGCGGCCAATTTGCGCAGTTTCTGCAGCTTCAATTTGGAATTGGGCACCTGGGCGATATTGGTACGTTCATGGGTCAACAGCACCTTGGCGTAGGTCCAGCCCTTGTTCTCCTCGCCCACCAGGTTTTCCACCGGCACCTTGACGTTGTCAAAGTGCACTTCGTTGACTTCCGGCTCACCATCAAGCAGGACAATGGGAGACAGCTTGATACCCGGCGTTTTCATGTCAATCAGCAGGAAGCTGATGCCTTCCTGCTTCTTCACGGTATTGTCTGTGCGCACCAGACAGAAGATCCAGTCAGCATACTGGCCCAGCGTGTTCCAGGTCTTGGTGCCGTTGACGACGTAGTGGTCGCCCTCACGCACGGCGGTGGTCTTCAGTGACGCCAGATCAGAACCCGCATTGGGTTCGGAATAGCCCTGACACCACCACACATTGCTTTGCAGAATGTCGGGCAGAAACCGCTTTTTCTGCTCCTCATTACCGTAGGTGTAGATGACCGGCGCAACCATTTTCACACCAAAAGCGACCGGTTCCATCGCACCGTACAGGCCCATCTCCAAAGCAAAGATGTATTTCTGCGTTGGCGTCCAGCCGGTGCCACCGTATTCTTCCGGCCAGTTGGGCGCTACCCAGCCTTTTTTGTAAAGAATCTTCTGCCAACGGACAAAATCGTCTTTTTCAAGCTTGATGCCATTGTCGACTTTGTGTTTGATGTCTTGCGGAAATTCCGCTTTTAGAAAGTCCTGGACTTCTTTCTGAAACTCTAATTCTTCAGCAGTGAAATCAGCATTCACAGGGAATCTCCCGAAACAGTAAATATTTCAATTGGTTGCAGAATCAAAAGGCAGCTACAAAACTGCATTCTGCTACCCGCATTACGACCTGGGGCCGCCGCCAGATCATGAAGTTGTACGACAGGAACGGTGCAGGGAGCACGACTTTAACACTTTTTGCCAGCGGTGAAAACGCAATATCCGAACAGTTGTTCGATATTTTTTACAGTCCCAATGCTGGCCTTGAGGCGCCTACGTTCTATATCATCGCGCCGGACCCGACAGTTATCAGGAATCACCATGAACGAGAGCCCAATGGACATTTTTCGCCCCGATCTTTTTCGTGGCAAAACGGCGCTGATCACCGGTGGCGGTCGCGGTATCGGCCTGGCAATTGCAGAAGGCTTCGCCCGCTACGGTGCCAATCTGGTGATCGCCGGTCGGCATGACGACAACCTGAACGCGGCGGCCGGGCGCTTCTCGGATCAGGGCACTGAGTGTCTGGCGATAAAAACCAATATCCGGGAAACTGCCGATGTTGACGCTTTGACCGCCGCCGCCACTGAACGCTTCGGCCACATCGATTTCCTCATCAACAATGCCGGTGGTCAGTTCCCTGCGCGCCCCTCACAGATCAGCGACGGCGGCTGGCGCGCGGTGGTTGATCTCAACCTGAACGGCACCTGGAATATGTGCAGCCGCATTGCCCCACTGATGGCCGAGCGCGGTTTCGGCGCCATCGTTAACCTGGTGCATGTTTATTCCTTCAATCGCGGCGCTCCCCCTTTTGTACACTCCGGCGCCGCCCGTGCCGGCGTGGTCAGCATGACCCAAAGCATGTCCTATTATCTGGCGCGCAAGGGTGTCACTATCAACGCGCTGGCGCCTGGCACCATCGATACCCAGGGCGTGCACGAGGAAGAGTTCGCCTCCGCCGAGTATCAGGATCTGGCTGAATCAACACTGCGCGACGTGCCGGCACACCGCATGGGTACAGCGGAAGAAATGGCAGCAGTCACGCTGTTCCTGTGTTCACCGGCTGCTCGTTACATCAACGGCGCCAGTATTGTCGCCGACGGCGCCCAGTTTATGGGTAACTGGGCACCGATGGTTGATCCGGAACAGTATTAAGATGATTCCGCAGTAGGCCGCGATGTCGGCTTTGTTAGATAATGGCGCCACCATCAACTCACACTAGGTAAAGAGATCTGTCCATGGAATGGCTGCAAATACTGGTGCTGGCGCTGGTTCAGGGCGTGACTGAATTCCTGCCGGTGTCCAGTTCCGCACATCTTATTCTGGTGCCGGTGCTGACCGGCTGGCGGGATCAGGGTCTGGCGTTTGACGTTGCCCTGCATTTGGGAAGCCTGTCCGCCGTGCTGATCTATTTTCGCCACGACATCCAGATGATGAGCCGCAGCTGGGTCCGGTCGCTGGTGACCCGACAAGTGGACAATGACGCACGCCTGGCCTGGGCGGTCCTTTTCGGCACGATTCCCGTTGGTCTGGCAGGGCTGGCATTTAACGACATCATCGAAGATACGCTGCGCTCACCCCTGTACATGGCCGCAGGCCTGATTGTGTTCGGGCTGGCGCTGGGCTGGGCGGACTGGAAACATCGAGGCCAGCGTGATGAACGCCAGCTCGGCTGGAAGGACGTGCTGTTTATCGGCCTGGCGCAGGCCGTGGCATTGTTTCCGGGCACCTCACGGTCCGGCATTACCATCACCGCTGCCCTGTTGCTGGGCCTGAGTCGCGATGCGGCGGCACGGTTCTCGTTCCTGCTGTCCATACCGGTGATCGGCATCGCCTGCGGGCTGAAGACAGCGGAACTGGTCAGCAGCAGCGGTGACACCGACTGGTCGGCAATGCTGGCCGGCACAGTGATTTCTGGCCTCAGCGCCTACCTGTGCATCCACTACTTTCTGGGTTTCATCAAGCGTATCGGCATGCAGCCGTTTGTGGTTTATCGCGTTGCATTGGGGCTGATACTGATCGTGATGTTCGTCTGACTGATACCGTAAAACCCGGCGTCCATCCGCAGGTCAAAGCGGTCTCCCGCAAGAGCAGGCTCAGGTGAAACGGATTGATCTAACGCGGCTCACACCCACTGTCATGACCAGTACGGTGAACAATGCCAGGACCGGCAACACATAAAGCAGTAGAGAGCCAACGCGCTGTTCCGTCAGACCAAACGCCACAATGACCAGATACACCAGCGCTGCCATGATGTGAATGATGAAATACGTCATCACCCATTGATGACGGGTACTGCTGACAGACCATGCACGGCCGGTCAACAACCAGCGCAGCGCGATCACCGCAGCAAACAGATCGGTCGGCCAGAACAGCAGCAGGTTGAGATTGCCATGAATATCCTGATGACTGGAGAACAGCCAGCCAAAACTCATGATCAGACCATAGATACCGCTGAATACCGCGATCACCAGGCCCACCAGGCCCAGCAGACGATAACTCAGCGCAGGCATACGCAAGGTAAAACCGGGCTGGCTGGAAAACGAGGCAATAGATGCGCGCTTCAGACACAGCAGCAACAGCAGGCAGGGAATGATCAGCAACGCCGCCAGGTGGTAGGGGTTCACTGCGGCCTGCGGAGACGGAAACTCCATCAACACCTGCTGATCCGTCAGCAGGCCGGCACGATCCAGCTGAGCACGCAAGGCCAGTGGCAGAAACATCCGTTCCCATTGCGTCATGCGCCGATCAATACGCTCGTTCATCAGCACATCAAGCGAAAAGTACACCAGCGGCAGGCTGGCATAGTGGTCCCGCACGGCGTCCCGAAAGGTTGATTGCGTCAGCGCCCTGCTCTGTTCACTGAGTACGCCGCCCAGGGCCTCATCCAGATAGTCACGCACACGGGTTGTGCAATTGTCGAAAAAATAATCGTACTCGTACACCAGGTTTTCATCGCGGATATTCCACGCCAGGCGCTCGTACAGACGCCGCTTCTGTTCGCTGGTAAGAATCAGTTGGTCCTGCCAGACGGTGCGTGATTCCTGCTGATACCGACCCAGCTCCCATCCTGGTGGCGAGACGCCGAGCTGGTAATCCATGATACCGCGCGCGAAATTGGCCGCAAAACGCACATAACCGATACTGGCATCAAACAGCCCCCAGTTGAAAACCAGGTCCGTATCAGAGTTGTCGTCGACCAGGCGCAGGGCGGTATGACCGAAGTTGTCCCAGACATGATCTCCGACATCCACCGTGATCAGGTAAAAGCGCACCTGACTGAAGTCCGCTGGCAGTCGGATGTCGGGGCCGTCAATGGGCGGGGGCGTTGGTGCGTTCTGTGCCAGCACCTGCGAGGTGGCGGACAGGCTTGAGACGGTCACCAACAAAAACAGCAGGCTCAACCATGCGCCGCGGATGCTGCCGTTGCTAAACGGTGCGCGGATCGGGTGGCTCAGGTGTAAAACATGAATCAGTTTGGCGTAAATCAATGATCAGTGATGCTTCTGTTGTGTTGTTTTTAGTGAAGTCGCAGCGCCGATGACGCAGACCGGCTCACGGCCACTCAATAGCTGCGCCATCATATCAAAGAAATCTTGCTGATCAAGCAATCAATGTTGCTGCAGGACGGCTATGCTGCCTGCCAACTCCGGCTTGCCGTGCCATCCGACAGTGCCTATGATAAGCCCCTTGATACGCGACCCGCACAACCCACTTGCACAACGAACCACGGAGAATAGTGCCATGAATGGTGCCCGAGCCCTGATCGAAACCCTGGCCAATTGTGGCGTAGAGCTCTGCCTCGCCAACCCCGGCACGTCCGAAATGCATCTGGTGCAGGCATTGGACCAGGTACCACAGATGCGCAGCGTGCTGGCCCTGTTCGAAGGTGTATGCACGGGCGCTGCCGACGGCTATGGTCGCATGACGGGTAAACCTGCCGCGACCCTGCTGCACCTGGGACCCGGCCTGGCCAATGGCATCGCCAACCTGCACAATGCGCGCAAGGCAGGCACGCCCATCATCAACCTGGTGGGCAACCATCCGCAATTTCACATGGGCTACGATGCCCCGCTGACATCGGATATCGATACGCTGGCCCGAAACTTCTCATGCTGGATAAAGTCGTGCAGTACGGCGCACACCCTGGCCCAGGATGGCGCCGAGGCATACACCGCCACGCTGCGCGCCACGCCCGGCAGCCAGGGGCAGATCTCCACCCTGATTCTGGGCGCTGACGCCGCCTGGGGCGACTCGCCGGGCGTCGCCAAGGCCAACGGCATACCGCGCCGCGCGCAGGTTGATTCCGGCAATGTGGAACAGGTTGCCCGGATACTGGAAAGCGGCGAAAAATGCGTCGTGGTGCTGGAACACGACGGCGCGACAACCGCGTCTCTGGAAATTGCCGGTCGCATCAGCGCCAAAACCGGTTGTCGCATCATGACCGGCACCTTCCCGGCCCGTATTGACGGTGGTGCTGGCAGCGTCGCTGTCGAGCGTATGCCCTACTTTCCGGAGCACATCCTGGCAGCTCTGGCCGAGGTCAAACATCTGATTCTGGTCGGGGGGCAGGAACCAGCCAGCTTCTTTGCCTATCGCACTACGCCCAGTCGGCTGGTGCCCGACGGTTGCCAGGTACATACCCTGGCCCGCATCGAAGAAGACGCCACGTCCGCGCTGCAACAGCTGTCTGATCGGCTGGCTGCGAACAACGCCAAGGCTGCCCGCTTCGAGCGCGCCGACATGAGCATTCCCAGTGGCGAGATGAACAATCGCAACATGTTGCAGGTTATTGCCGCTACGTTGCCAGAGCACGTGATCGTAGCCACCGATTCCGGCGCTGGCAACGCCGCTCACCCGGTTTGCCAGACAGCAGCACCCAATACCTGGCTCAGCCTTACCGGCGGTTCCATCGGGCAGGGTAGCCCGGTGGCTACCGGCGCTGCACTGGCCTGCCCTGACCGTCGGGTACTGGCACTGCTTGGCGACGGCGGCGCTGCCTATACCATTCAGAGTTTATGGACACAGGCACGCGAACAACTGAATGTAACCACGGTCATTTTCGCCAACCGCAAATACAATATTCTCAATATCGAATATGGCCGCCTGGGGGTCACCGATGTCGGTCCGATTGCCGCCAGCCTGTTTGATATCGGCAACCCTGACATCAACTGGGAAATGCTGTCAAAGAGCATGGGCGTACCTGCTGCGACGGCCAACACCGCCGAGGAATTCGCCAGCCTGCTGGCCCGCAGTTACCAGGAACCAGGTCCCTTCCTGATACAGGCGATGTGCTGAACCAGATAATTGCTGAGCCGGCTGGTTCAGATCAGCAAACTCTGAGCAATTTCGCCAAGGATTGGCGTTCGACGCCGGGATTATGTCGACCAGCGCATCCAGAAATCATTCAGGACATTGTTTTTTATAGACTTTATTTGTTGGCATGGAAATAGCTTCTGTATCCTGTAGACGCCGGATCAGTAACCGAGCCGGACATGACCACTATCGATTGCGCTGCAGGCTCGATACGCAGCAATGGAGAACCCGACCATGAACGCCGTAAAAAACATCTGTACCATCCTGGTATTCCTTGTGCTTGCTGTCCTGGCCCTGCCCTTGATAGGCGCTGGTCTGGGGTTGATGTTTGTGCTGGGGGCGGTGTTCATCTGGCTGCTACCCATCCTGATCATCCTGAACTCGGACAAAACCAGCGGCGGTGAAAAACTGGCGTGGATTCTGGCCATTATTTTCCTGTCATGGTTTGCCTGGATATTCTATTTCCTGCTCGCGCCTATCAAACCACGCCGTGATTACTGGTATGATTGATCCCAACGAGGGCTGACCACGAAACAGGCGGGGCGACATGGCAGAGGCGAAACCGGGCAGCGCTGAGTGGCTGCAGCAGGTACAGGAAGACATTATTGACCCGCAACGTCCCATCATTGACCCTCACCACCACCTGTGGCGCAAACGCTTCAACCGCGATTATCTGCTGGACGATCTGTGGGCTGACACCGACAGCGGCCACAATATTCAACAGACCGTTTTTATCGAGTGCCGCGCATTCTATGACAAGCAGGCGCCGGCGCATTTACAGTCACTCGGTGAAACCCGCGTCATCACAGATATCGCCCGGCAAAGCCGGCAGCAGGCGGCCAGGGCACAGATCAATGGCATAGTCGCCAACGCCGATCTGCGCCTGGGCGCCGACCCTGACGCCTTGCGTGAAGTGTTGCAGGCACACCGGGACATTGCGGGCGACCTGTTCAAGGGCATCCGCCAGGCCGGTGCCCGTGACCCCCGACCTGAAGACCTGGTTATTCCGGGCCCGGCACCTGCCTACCTGTATGGTCAGGAAAGTTTCCGCCAGGGATTAAGATTGCTGGGCGAACTGGGGCTGACCTACGACACCTGGCACTATCATCACCAGAACGAAGATTTCTGTGAACTGGCGGAGGCTGTGCCGGATACCACGTTGATTCTGGATCACTTCGGTACGCCACTGGGCGTGGGTATCTATCGTGGCTCACGGGACGCCATTTTCCTGCAGTGGAAGCAGGACATGCGACGCCTGGCGCGCTGCCCCAACGTCTATGTCAAACTGGGTGGCATGGCGATGCCGGATAACGGCTTTGGCTGGCACACCCATGAGCGACCGGCCAGCTCTGACGAACTGGTCAGCGCACAAAGATCCTGGTATCTGCACATGATCGACTGCTTTGGTCCACAGCGCTGCATGTTCGAGAGCAACTTCCCCGTGGACCGGCTGTCAATCAGCTATCCGGTGCTGTGGAACGCATTCAAGAAATTGAGTACAGATTTTTCCGAAGCCGAAAAACAGGCGCTGTTCCATGACACCGCCGCCGGCGTGTATCGCCTGGGGTAGGCGATCGGGTCAGGTGCTGGCAGGGTGAGGCACGCGCTTCAAAACGCCGCTGCTGGTCAGAATGGTCTTGCCGTTGACTTCGATAACGGCCCGGGCAAAAATCAGCGACCCGCCCTTGCGGGTCACTTCACCACGACCGGTCACCAGATCCCCGTCAAAGGCAGGCCCGACAAACTCGTTGTTGCAGGTGACAGTTACCACGCCTTCATGCGTGCCGCCAATGGCAGCCAGGCACAGGGTGTAGTCGGCAAACATCATCAGAATGCCGCCATGCAAGGTGTTATGCGCATTGCAGTTTTCCGGACGTACACGAAAAGCAGTGACGATGTCGTCACCGTCCAGCCGGAAAAAGAATGGTCCGTTGTGATCCTCCGCGCGGTCGCCATGCCAGTGCCTGTAACCGGCCGGCACATCGACGGGTATTGCGACCGGTTTATCATTGTCCGGCGTTTTTACCTTGTCAGTTGTCATCCTTGTCCTCATCATCGCCGTTAACCACATCGACGGCAGCGCCGGCGACCTTGAAAGGTACTTTGGCCACTTCCAGCGTCACATCAACGGCAGTCCCCACGACCGTGCCCAAGCAACCGGTCAACAGCAGCAAAGACATCGCTGCCACCAATAGCCTGTTACACCGACTCACCAGGAGATCACGCATGTTTTGTCCTCACCCTCTGGAAACATTCTATCGATTCAAGACCCGCGCCTGTTTCTACCATCGCCCGGAAGTCATCTGCCAGTCGCTCACTTTCCTGCAGCACAGTCTGCCAGTAGCGCAGTCGCCGAGCGTCGTCCAGGTGTTTAAAGTCGTTGCGGTCCGGAATTTTACCGAAAGGCAATGACGCAACAAATTCCCGGGACGGGGACAGCAGTACCACATTGTCAAAATGCCTGGCACCGGGTTTACGCCAGGGTACAAACCGGTCAAACCACCCGGGCGTGATGCCCGCGTAAAAGTGCGGGTACAGTACCAGCCCTTCGGCCTGTTGAAAAGGCAAATCAAGGTGGTAGTCGGTGATACCGCCATCGCGGAATACACTGCCCGGTTCGGTGCCGGCAACATCGCATACCCGCTCCATAACAAAGGGTATCGAGCCACTGGCCATCAGGGCGTCAGGCACGTTCGCCGGCGTCAACGCCACATACCTGCTGGGCAGGTCACGCAATGGCAGGGTATGTTCCGAATCCAGCGCATTGTGGAAAATGTAACGCTCAAAGAACAACGACAGACCGCGCCGGCTGAGCAGATTACCGGCGGCGCTGGCCGCCAGTCCGAGACTCAGAGGCAGCCGGCCATCGGAGCGCAACAGGCCACGAGCCCGGTCGGCAATGATATGCAGACGCATGACCGGATTGCTCGCGATCTCCCGGGCACCGTGCTCACCCATCACGGCAGTCAGCATTGCCCTGGCCTCACGGCTAACTTCCCGGGCATCCGGGTCCTGCGAGTAGAGTTGTTGTGAATAGTGTGTCGCCAGCCTGATCAGCGCCGCCACAGGGTCATGCTGGGCGAAGCAGGCCAGACGCCAGGCACCTGCCGAAGAGCCAATCATATGCAGTGGCGCGTGACGGTCCCGGAAAAAGGAGTCAGCCAGATAACGGTCCAGACCGTGCAGAACAAACCACTTGGGCCCTCCCGAGGCACCGGCCAGCCACGAAAAATGTTGCTCAACGAACCCGTCAGTACGCAGACGCTGAAGAGCCCGGGGCCCGGCGAAAACCCTAAGAGATGACATGGTTATGGTTGATCATTGGCATCGGGCCGTGTCACTGCATCGCAGACAATGACAGCATTATAAGTCAAACTTATGGCAAGGTCAGTCCTCAGCGTCACAAATTATTACAGCTTGGCCACGCGACAACTTGGCCTGAACACGCGCGGCCCGTTACTATTGGGTTTCAGGCTTGCCCGATGGCTCTGGCGCAGGCAAAATCATTCAGGTTTTCATTTTGCAGGTTGAACTAACGTATGAACACATCGATGAGCAACCCGACCCATTCGCGTTTTAGCGCCCTGCTGCTGACGCTGGCAGCGATGCTGCTGGCCACCCCCGTCGGGCATGTCATGGCACAACCCGGCGGCGCCACGGTGCAGGAACGCGCGGTAGCAGGGACGAGTTCCGAGCTGGCGCAGCGACACTACCGCCGTGCCAACACCTACAATAACCTGGAGCGTTACGACGAAGCAGTCGAGGAGTACCGTCTGGCGGTGGCAGCTGATCCCAATCTGGCCGACGCCTATCGTAACCTGGCCAACATCTACCTGAGTCAGGACCGGCTGCAGGAGGCCATCCCAATGCCTGTCTCTT
>CAJXPR010000120.1 GCA_913058135.1 uncultured Gammaproteobacteria bacterium | reverse complement strand
AGATTTCTGCCTGTCTCGTGGGCTCGGAGATGTGTATAAGAGACAGGTCCAGAATGGAACGCTGCAGGCCCTGCTGCATGGACTCCAGATCCTTGTTGACATGGGTGACGTGGAGGCTTCCGCGCTGCATGTGTCGGCGATTGCGCTGACCGGCAGCCACCATCATGCTGAGAACGGCAAACACGGCGATCACAATGGTCGCGGTTTTGGCCAGAAAAACCACATATTCGATAAAGTATTCCAAAGTCCAACTCCTTCTACTGATCGGCAGATGCCATCACGGCATCACAATATTCCTGTATTAGCTGCCCCGCAACGCTGATCGCCGGGGCGGGGGTTTCGGGCAGTCTATCCACATCATACCAATGGGCTTCGGCAATTTCGGCTGCTTCCGGGACAATTTCACCGTCAACATAGTCAGCGTAAAACCCCAGCATAAGCTGCGAAGGGAACGGCCAGGGCTGACTTTTGACATAGCGGATGTTGTCGATTCTGATGCCCACTTCTTCGTACACTTCCCGCGCGACGGCCTGTTCTGCGCTTTCGCCCGGCTCAATAAAGCCGGCCAGACAACTGAAAAACGTGGCGCCGCGTCGCACACTCCTGGCCAGCAGTATCTGCTCCCCCCGGGTCACCAGTACTATAATGCAGGGATTTATTCTGGGGTAATAATCTACCTCACAATGGGGACACACCAGCACCTGTTGCGGGGGACGCAGAACGTTCTGCGCCCCGCAGCTGCCACAGAAGCGGTGGGTTCGGTACCAGTTCAGCAACTGGCTGGCCCGACCTGCCAGGATGAAGGCATCAAAGCCCTGATGCATCAGAAACTGTCGTACCGGCACGGGTTCGACATCGGCCAGTTGGGGCGGCAGACTGTTCAGCTGCAATGCATCGCAGGGCGGATGTCCGGCCACCAGTGACGGCACGTGCACGCGGCAGTGGGTCACGGCTTCCAGATCAGCGAAGTGGTTTGACGGCCACATCGGACTGTCGTCGTTCAGCAGCAGACGGCCTTCAAAGAACAGAATCAGGTGATGGCCGGTGTCATGATGATGCACGGTAACGGTCAAACGAGCTCCCCGGCCAATTCTTCTTCGTCGTCCTCATCATCCTGATCATCCGTGGGCAAAACAGTACTGACCGCCACGCTGCCAGGCGTATTGCCCTGCAGCCACAGGCAGCGCTCACCACTGATCTTGTTGATATGGCTCAGGAGCGATTCGTGGGCAGCCAGTTCTTCAACGCTGGGCTGGACCACGGAAAGGACCAGGCCTTCGCGACTGAGCCCCTGATGATGGCTTTGTTCGCGATGTTCGCTGGTTTCGTCAGCTGCCAGAGACAGGTCTGTCTGACCACCGCTGAGCAACAGGTAAACATCGGCCAGGATTTCGGCATCCAGCAAGGCGCCGTGCAGTTCGCGTTGCGAGTTGTCGACACCGTACCGCTTGCACAGGGCATCCAGACTATTGCGCTGGCCGGGGTGTTTACGCCGGGCCATGCCCAGGGTGTCGGTGACTGTACAGTAATCTTCCATGCGACCATATTCGGCACCCAGCCGCGCCAGCTCGGCATTCAGAAAGCCAACGTCAAACGGCGCATTATGTATCAGCAGCTCCGCGCCTTTGACAAATGTCAGGAACTCATCCGCCACTGCAGCAAACTCGGGTTTGTCGGCAAGAAAATCATTGCTGATACCGTGAACTTCCTGGGCCGCCTCATCGATGTCACGCCTGGGGTTGGTGTACTGATGATAATGGCGTCCGGTCAGACGCCGCCGCTCCAGCTCGACACAGCCGATCTCAATGATACGGTGATTGACCGGATCGAGGCCGGTGGTTTCAGTATCCAGTACTATCTGACGCATATCTCTCCGCTTGTCTCTTCACTTGTGCCTCGACTTCTATCAGTCATCACAGCTCGGCAATACCCAGGTTGGCCAATTCATCAGCCCGCTCATTGCCAACATCACCGCTGTGCCCTTTGACCCAGTGCCAGTCGATATCGTGGGCCTGACTGAGGATATCGAGTTGTTGCCACAGGTCCTGGTTCAGCACCGGTTTTTTGGCAGACGTTTTCCAGCCCCGCTGTTTCCAGCCGGCCAGCCACTGCTCGATGCCGTTAAGCACATATTTGGAATCACTGTGCAGCACAACCTTGCACCCCGGCTTTTTTAATGCCTCCAGCGCCCTGATGACTGCCGTCAACTCCATACGATTATTGGTCGTCAGGGTCTCGCCGCCGTGCAGTGTTTTTTCCACTCCCCGATAGCTGAGAACGACCCCCCAACCACCTTTACCCGGATTACCTTTGCAGGCGCCATCTGTATATATTTCAACTACATCCTGCAAGTTATAAATCCTTAACTTTAAGTAATTCTGCGTCAGTTATCATCATCGCGGCGCAGGTTCTTGCGCGGCGGCATGGGAATCACCGTGCCCCGCCCCGATGCCACACGCCCGGTCTCGGCCAGCGGCGAACCCAGGGCCGGCGCCCGCAGACGGGGCCAGCGTGTTGCGACCGGTGTCAGCGGCATGCGTTGCTTGCTGGCAACAATCAGGTAAAAGGCCCCGGTGGGGTTTCCCAGGCGGTCAAACCAGCGTTCAAATTTATCGGCATGCGCCAGTATGCCGGGATGTCTCACTGGCGGCATGAATCCGCCGTAACTCACCTTCTCGACGTGAAAATCCAGCAGGCTGAGCCAGTCCGTCAGACGTCTGCGGGAGATGTACCGGGCATTCCAGGGAGTGGGCCGGTGCCAGCGCATCAACCCGCTGAGCCCCCACATGCTGACCGGGTTAAAACCCACGATTAACAATCGGCCACCCGGCATGAGCACCCTCGTTGCCTCTCGCAGCAGACGGTGGCTGTCCGGGGTGAAATCCAGCGCGTGGTGCAACAGCACCGCATCTATACTGTCAGTACCCAGCGGCAAGGCCTCGTTGTCGGCGACCGGTGCACGGCGCTCAGGGTCCCAGGCAGGCGCAAAACAGATCTTGTGCCCCACCGGGCATTCATCAAGCATGGAAATACCGGGAGAACAGGACAGCTGCAGCATGTGATAACCAAAAACACGGCTTATCACCGGCGCCAGTTGCGCTTTTTCAGCCTCAATCAGGGCACTGCCCAGTGGACTGTGCATCCAGCTATCGAGCGCGGGTGCCAGTGCAACGGGATCCGGTATGGCGCGACGTCGGGCAAACAGCTTAACCATAGTAGTATTCTCCTTGGCCGATTCTAGCACCTGCCAGGCAAACGCAACAAACAGGATCTGCTATCATCGCCCTGCTGGCACCAGAACCGACCCGAGAAAAGACTGGAGTTTGCTCATGGCATTAACCATATCACCGATCCCTGCTTTTACTGACAATTACATCTGGGCCCTGCAGAATGCCGAGGGACAGGTTTATGTGGTGGACCCTGGGGATGCGGCGCCGGTAAAGACCTGGTTGGCTGAGCGTCAACTGACCCTGGCCGGCATCCTGATAACCCATCACCATAAAGATCACACCGGTGGCCTGGATGACCTGCTGGCGCTGGCGCCGGTGCCGGTATATGGTCCGGCCGGCGGCCATATCCGGCAACTGGACCACAGCCTGGAGGAAGGCGATCAGATCACGGTTTTCGGTCATCAGTTCGACATCATGGAAACACCGGGCCATACCCTGGACCATATTGTGTATTTTCACCCTGGCAGTGATGAAGCAGACGACCCACCCTTGCTGTTTTGTGGTGATACGCTGTTTGCCGGCGGTTGTGGACGTATTTTTGAGGGCGACCCGCCCATGATGTACAATTCGCTGCAACGCTTGGCCGCCCTGCCCGCTGCTACGCAGGTCTTCTGCGCGCACGAATATACATTGGCCAACCTGGCGTTTGCCGCCGGGACCGATCCTGACAACGGTGATCTGGTCGAGCGTCAGGCCACCGAACGCAGTAAACGTGAACGGCAGCGCCCCACATTGCCGTCAACTATTGCACTGGAACTGCGAACCAATCCGTTTTTACGGTGTCACAATCCCAGTTTACAGACAGCCGTGCAGCAGCGTGTGTCCCGCGAACTCGACACCGGACTGGAACTATTTACCGCGCTGCGACGTCTCAAGGATCAGGCCTGATAACGGCACTTTTATTGGTTGATAGGCCCTTTGTTGGCAACAACTGACTGGCAGCAGAATATTTGTTAATGGAATACTCAAAAACATGAAAGCAGACTCACGATTCACGTTGTCATCACGTCCACCCGATGCAATGCCTGCCCGCGTGCAGGTCCGCCGCAAATTCCGACTTAAACCGCTGACATTACTGATCACTGCAAGCATTCTTCTTCAAGCCTGTAGCAACCTCACCGCGCCTGCCGAAACAGAAGACGGCAGTAGCGCCGACGGCAGGACCGTAGAGAACAGCCGCCAGCAACGCACCGCCGGCACTGCCCGCAACAATCGGCAACGCCCGGTGGTCAGCCCCGGCACTGTTGCTGTCGATGGCGACACGGCGCCCCTGCCCAGTCACGCGGACACGGTGTGGTACCGCGTCAGCAATGGCCTGCAGTTCGCGCTTGACCATCACAATGAGCAGATCGAGGAAGAAATCGACTGGTTCCGCAGCAACCCGCGCTATGTTGCCGAGGTGACCGAGCGGGCCATGCCATTTATTTACGAGATTGTGCAGGAGGTCGAACGTCGTGGCCTGCCGCTGGAACTGGCATTGTTGCCGGTCATTGAGAGCGCCTTCAATCCGATGGCCCGCTCAGGCCAACGTGCCGCCGGCCTGTGGCAGTTCATGGCACCCACAGCGGCCAGCCTGGGTCTGAAAAGAGACTGGTGGTATGACGGCAGGCACGATCCCATGGCATCGACCTCAGCCGCCCTGGACTACCTGCAGGCACTGTATACACAATTTGATGAAGACTGGTTGCTGGCGCTGGCTGCCTATAATGCCGGCCAGGGCAATGTGCAACGGGCGATACAGCGAAATGAGCAGCGTGGCCGTGCTACCGACTTCTGGTCACTGCCGCTGCCGCAGGAAACCCGCCGGCATGTGCCACGACTGCTGGGCCTGGCTCACGTCATGGCCGATCCGGATCATTTTGAACTGACTCTCAGCCCGGTCCCTGATCAGCCCTATCTGATTGGCTATGATGTCGGCTCACAGATTGACCTGGGCCTGGTGGCGACACTGGCAGAACTGGATCCGGAACGCATATACCAGTACAACCCGGGCTATCTGCAGTGGGCCACACACCCGGATGGGCCGCATACCGTCTGGTTGCCTGTCGACAGTTTACCCGTGTTTGAAAACAACCTGACTGCACTGGGCGATACCCGTATCACCTGGGACCGCTATGTTATCCAGCCCGGTGATACGCTCAGTGGTATTGCCAGCCGCTTCCGAACTCAGGTAGGGGCCTTGCAACAAACCAACAACCTCACCGGCAGCCGAATTGTCGCAGGGGATTCATTGCTGATTCCGCGCGCCTACCGCGCCGGTGAGCCCTTGCCGTCACCGTCGGTGGTGCTGGCTGCTGCCAACACGCTGCCCGTGCCTGCCGGACAGTATACCGTGCGGAGTGGTGACAGCCTGTGGCGCATCGCCAATCGCTACCGCATGACCGTGGACGAATTGGCGCAATGGAACAATATTGATGTGAATTCGGTGCTGCGACCTGGTCAACAGCTGCGTCTGGAGCCGGACACCATCGCCAGCATTGATGTCACTGAGGCCACTGGTCCACAGGCACTGCAGTATGAAGTACGCCCTGGTGACTCACTGGCACGAATCGCCAGAGAGCACGGGGTCAGCATAGAGGAAATTACCCGCTGGAACCGGATAGGCCAAAGCAGCCTGATCCACCCGGGCCAGGAACTGCTTCTGTATCTGGAGTAGTATCTGCCCCCGATTGCTGTAACGGTTGTTGCAACCGTTACAGCAATCGGGCACCAATCAGAATCACCACGAGCATCACCGCTACCCACAGCAGCATACTGCCTGTCGGCCAGGTGCGTGCCAGCGGGCCATCAGGGCCATGGTAACGAACCCAGAACTGCGGCAGGCGTTTACCCTGCTCAACCACCAGCGACTGGAACAGGCCGTTTAGGACCACCAGCACGTGGACAAAACCACGCCAGATCGCTGGTCCCACCCGACGATAAAAGAAGTCGGTGTCCAGGCTGATGGTCAGTGTACGCTTCATCAGTGGCAGCGTGACAAAGAACGCCAGGCCCGCGAACAGCAGCAGCTGCAACTGTGTCACCAGGTGATCTGCGGTATACGGGACATAGCTCACTTCATAGGGCAGGAAACGATACAGCAGTGACGGGAACACACCCAGTAGTACACAGGCCACGGCAAAAATGATCATCGCCGCCTGCATGTTCCAGGACGGATCTTTGGGCCGCAGTCCGGAGTCTTTCTGGAAGAACACAAACCACGGGAATTTGATACCTGCGTGCAGGAACACGCCTGCTGATGCGGCCACCAGGCCATACCAGACAAAGGCCAGTTCACCATAGGCAGCACTCTGGCTGATCATCGACTTGGAAATAAAGCCCGAGGTATAGGGGAAGGACGAGATCGCCAGGGCGCCGATAGTGCCACAAATCGCGGTCACCGGCATCGTGCGGTACAGACCACCCAGATCGGTACATTTGCGTTTGCCGGTCTGCACAATCACCGCGCCCGCGCTCATCAGCAGCAAGGCCTTGTAGATGATGTGCGAGAAGGCATGCGCGGCCACCCCGTTCAGCGCCAGTTCGGTACCGATGCCCACACCAACCACCATGAATCCCACCTGGTTAACGATCGAGTACGCCAGAATACGGCGCATGTCGTTTTCCATCAGGGCGTAGATGATGCCGTAGAAGATCATGTACATGCCCACCCAGATCAGCACCTGCTGGCCCGGGAACAACAGCAGCAAGGCCAGCACCGCGGTCTTGGTAGTAAAGGCCGACAGTATGACCGAGCCGGTCGGGCTGGCTTCCGGGTAGGCGTCCGACAACCACGCACTGACCGGCGGCGCAGCGGCATTGATCAGTACGCCAATCAGCATCATCCAGGTGGCAAAACTGTCCAGCATCAGTGGCTGTATTTCGATAGAGCCGGTCTGTATTGCCACCCCTTCAATGCCGATTTTCAGCACAATACCGCCAATCAGGTGCATGATGCCGTAACGGATACCGGCGCGACGTGCCTCTTCGGTACCACCGCACCAGACCACCACCGTTGAGAACAGCGCCATGAATTCCCAGAACAGGAACAGCGTAATCAGATCACCGGCAAAGGACACCCCGACCGCGCCGGCCGCGTAGGCCATGGATGCCGACATTTCCACCACGCGCGCATGCTGGAACGCAAAAAAGCCGCCGATCATCGCCATCAGGGCAAAAATGGTGGCAAACAGACGGCGCACATTGCTGGCTTCCACCAGCTCTACTTCGTAACCCAGGAACCGTGCTGTCAGCAGTACCCCGTCATCGAGGTTCCAGATCATCAACAAGGTCAGCAAAGGCACCAGGATCAGCAACACCGGCCGGAAGCTGGGACGCACGACCGGAATCAGCATCGCGCCCAGAATCATGATGAACGCGGGTGGGAACATTAAATCAGAGATCGTCATAATACGTATCCGGACGCTTCAGGAACCAGCCCAGCACTTTGGCGAAGATCACCATCCCCAGGCAACTCACAAATCCAAAAATGGCGTAGAAGGCAAACCAGCCATCCACGGTAAAATAGTCATGCACATCAACAAAAATCTGCGCCGCCACGGTTAACGCCAGAATTACTGCAAAACCAATCCACAGCAGCCGTATGGTCTTCGGCCGCACCAGCCAGTGCGGCTGGCCGTCCTTCAGATCCGGCACTTCCACGCGCGGACAGTCCTCGCCATAGACGATCGGTTTCAGTCCGGCGTATAAAGGATTGTCAGCAAGTTTCGTGTCAACAGGTTGCTCGCCCATTACGGCATACCTCCTACAAGCTGGGTTTCAAGATCCAGCACCGGACCATTAAAGAAGAAGAACAGCAGCGTCAGTGAGGCTGTCACACACAGCGCCATAACCATGCTGACCGGTGCTTCACCATGCTCCTTGAGTTTCACGTCTTCCGGCTTGAAAAACGCGTTAAAAATAATGGGCAGGAAGTAGGCTGCATTCAGCGCCGTCGACAGGATCAGCACCACCAGCACAAAATAATTGTCCAGCTGGAACGCGCCGGCGATGATAAACCACTTGGATACGAACCCCGCGGTCGGCGGCACACCGATCATCGACAGCGCGCCGACAGCAAACGCGGCCATGGTATAGGGCATGCGCCAACCGATACCGTTCAGTTGCGTGACTTCGGTTTTCTTGGACGCCACATAGATGGCACCGGCAGTAAAGAACAGCGTGATTTTGCCAAACGCGTGCGCAGCGATATGAATGGCGGCGCCGATTTCCGAGAACGGCGCCAGGGCCATGGTCGCCATGACAATGTAGCTGAGCTGACCGATGGTGGAATACGCCAGCAGGCGTTTGATATTGGTCTGTCGCAGGGCAATGCAGGAAGCGGCCACCACGGTAAAGCCGGCCATGTACACGGCAATGCTTTCATAGGGCACATTGGCCAGATAGTCGGTGCCAAAAATATAGATGACGACTTTGGTCAGGGTAAATACACCCGCCTTTACCACCGCCACTGCGTGCAGCAGTGCCGATACCGGCGTTGGCGCTACCATCGCCGCCGGCAGCCATTTGTGCACGGGCATGACGGCCGCCTTGGCCACACCAAACAGGAACAGCAGCAACAGCAGTGTGGCGGAACCGGCGGCCAGGTTTCCTTCAAGAATGCCACCTGGCACAAAATCCAGCGTACCGGCTACTGCATATACCCAGATAATCGCAGGCAGCAGGAACACAATCGAAGTGGTCATCAGAATGCCGAGATAAACACGTCCGCCCGCCTTCGCCTTGGCATCACCTTTATGGGTCACCAGCGGGTAAGTGGAAATGGTCAGCACTTCATAAAAGATGAACAGGGTCAGCAGGTTTGCCGAAAATGCCACACCCATGGCGCCGAACAGTGCAATGGCAAAACACACGTAAAAGCGTGTCTGATTGATTTCATTGGTACCGCGCATGTAACCGAACGCGTACACCGACGTCACCACCCACAGCCCGCTGGCGATCATCGCAAACAGGATAGACAGCGGTTCGGTGTTGAAGGCGATGCCCACACCGGACATGACGCTGAACAGCTCCACGCCGATCTCATCACCGGCATTGAAGCCAATCAACACCCGGATGACCAGGGCAAACAGGCTCAACGCCGTGACCATGGTGATAGTCTCACGCAGGTTGGGCCAGCGTCCGGTCAGGGCAATCAGCACCGAACCGAACAGTGGGGTCAGCAAGGTCAGAATCAGAGCGGTATTCGCTGTCACTGGACAACACCTCCTGCCATCAACTGCGCAGCAGCCGCTTCGGCGATATCAACGGTCAATCGGGTATCTATGCCGAAATAAATATTGGCAAAAATCAGAATCCACACCGGGATCAGCAAACTGGCCGGCGCTTCACGACGCGTCGGATCTTTGGCCTCGCCAAAAAAACCGGCTTCGACGACTCGACCGATATAAACCACGGCCAGCATCGAACCCACCAGGATCGCGACAACAATGGGCCACCAGCCCAGCTCAATGGCCGCCAGGATCAGGTGCCACTTGCTGACAAAACCTACCGTCAAGGGCACACCGATCAGACTCAGGCCACCGATGACAAAGGCCCAGAAAGTCAGCGGCATGGTCTTCGCCAATCCCTGCATGTCGGACAGGTTGGTGCTGCCCATGCGGTACATGACAGCGCCCAGCGTCATGAACAGCGCGCCTTTCATGAGACCGTGGTTGAACACATGCAACAGTGCTGCCGTCAGCCCCATAGCTGTACCCATGGCAATACCGAGCACAATGTAACCAATCTGCGCGACACTGGAATAGGCCAGCATGCGTTTGATATTGGGTTGTCCGATACTCACCGTGGAGGCACTCAGCAGCCCGATCACTGCCAGTGGAATCAGAATCTCTGCCAGTGGCTCGGCGCCGAAACTGAATTCCGGGCCAAAAACCGTGAACACAAAGCGGATCAGGATGTACACCGCCACCTTGGTGGCGGTTGCCCCCAACAGCGCTGTCACTGCTGACGGTGAATAGGTATAGGCGTTGGGTAACCAAAGGTGCAGCGGGAACAATGCCAGCTTCAGACAGATACCGGTCACGATAAAGGCAAAGCCGGTACGCACAGTGCTGCTGTCACTGATGGCCGGCAAGCGTTCGGCCAGATCAGCCATGTTCAGGGTGCCGGTCATCACATACAGCAGGCCTACACCGATCAGATAGAAGGTACCACCTATGGTGCCCATCACCAGGTAGGAGAACGACGCCGTCAGGGCGCGCCGGTCCCGACCCATGGCAATCAGCGTATAAGTGGCCAGCGAGGAAATTTCCAGGAACACAAACACATTAAATGCATCGCCGGTGGCGGTCATGCCGCACAATCCCAGACTCAGCAACAACAACGCGGCATAAAACATCGGGCTGCGCTCGGCACCCACTTCCTGTTCTACGCTCAATCGCGCATAGGGCATGACCACACTGGCCAGACCGGTGATCAGTACCAGCAACAGGGCATTGGCGAAATCGATCCGGTATTCGATGCCCCAGGGCGCTTCCCAGCCACCCATGGTGTAAATGATTTCGCCCTGCGCCTGCACCTGTACCAGCAACAGTACGGCACAAAGCCTGTCTCTTATACACATCTGACGCTGCCGACGATCTACTCTGTGTAGA
>CAJXPR010000119.1 GCA_913058135.1 uncultured Gammaproteobacteria bacterium | reverse complement strand
GGCAGGTGCTGACGCTTCTCGGTTTGGGTCTTTGTTACGTCGCCGCAGCCATCGCGTGGGCACAATAAGGCTCCGCGGGGATCTAGAGAGCGCAGCAGTAAGGATTGGTGGCGCGCCCTCTCGCCCCGGTGCCGCCAGCCCGCCAGCGGCATACCAATCGGAAGGCTGGTCGTTGCCGTGACTTGGAGGCCGTATGTGCAGAAGTCACGCCCCTGAGGACCGCCGCCGACAGCACATTATCGCGCCACATGTAAAGGATACGGCCATGACAGGTCCGAGGAGTTTATCCTTCAGTTTGCTTGGACATTTCTAATGACAAATCGGCTTACAGGCAAGGCCGGGGATTCGATGTGTCGGTCTCTAAATCCTGCGTCGGTACGCACCAAATCCGACAGACCAGAGCAACCAATGCGGTGGCGGGTGAGCTAATGTCACCGGCAATGTAAAACTGACCCACTAGAGGACTGAACTAGCCCCCAATTAAACCGGACACTTCGTTTGATGTTAGGACCTAGGCATAGCACTAGGCTTAAGGAGTGTCCAAGTATGGATAGGATCGAAGTCATAACCGGGGTACAGCGTCGCAGACGGTACACCGCAGAAGAGAAAGCAGTGATGGTGGCCGAGTGTCTCAAACCGGGCATGTCAGTCTCGCTTGTAGCCCGAAGGCATGGTATATCTGCCAGCCTGTTGTTTAAGTGGAAGAAGCTGATGAACGATGGTGGATACTCGGCCAATGAGTCGGGCGATGAGGTGGTCAGCGCCTCGGAAGTTAAGGCACTGAACAAAAAGGTTCGCGAACTTGAGCGCATGCTGGGGCGCAAAACCATGGAGGCGGAGATCCTTCGTGAGGCGCTTGAGGTAGCGCAGACAAAAAGGTTGATATCGCGCACGCCGTTGCTGCCACCGGACGATTCCCGGTAAAGCAGGTGGCCCAAGTGCTGCAGGTCTCGCGCTCCAACCTGATTGATCGCCTCCAGGGGCGTCAGACGGGACGCCCGGTGAGGTACGATATGGCAGCTGATGAAGCGCTGCTGCCGGCCATCACGAGCGTCTGCGCCAAGCGAGCCAGCAATGGTTACCGGCGGGTAACTGCCCGGCTGAACCGATTGCGCCGCGCGGCGAATGAGCCGCCGGTCAACCATAAGCGCATTTACCGGATCATGAAGCAGAACGAGTTGCTGCTGCCCAGGTACACCGGACGGGTGCACGAGCGCTGCCACAATGGCACGGTCATTACACTCAAGTCGAACCTGCGTTGGTGCTCTGATGGCTTCGAGATCCGCTGCTGGAACAATGAAGTAGTCCGGGTGGCCTTCAGCCTGGACTGCTGTGATCGGGAAGTGATGCGTTATGTGGCAACGACAGCTGGCATCAACGGCCAGATGGTCCAGGACTTGTTGGTGGAAAGCCTTGAGTACCGCTTTGGCAGCTCGACCCGCACGCCACACCCGATCGAGTGGCTGACAGATAACGGCAGTTGCTACATCAAGAAAGAAACGCGAGACTTTGCCAAGGAACTGGGCTTTGTAGTTTGCACGACGCCAGTGCGCAGCCCGCAAAGTAACGGCATGGCTGAGGCCTTCGTAAAAACGTTTAAACGTGATTACGTGTACCTGAATGATCTGCCTGATGCCCAAAGCGTGATGCGGCAACTGGCACACTGGATTGAAGACTATAACGAGACTCATCCACATAAGGGTCTTAAAATGAAATCGCCACGCGAATATCGTGCATTATCGATGTCCACTGGCTAATGGGTGGTGTTCGGTTTAGCAGGGGCAACTACAAGGACGCGGCGGAAATCTTGGACTACTTTGGAGGTAGTACATGTATTCCAAGTCGAGAAAAACATTAAAATTTAGTATACCAAAGCGTGTAATTTAGCACGAGCAGAAGTCCTCGATTACATTGAAGTGTTTTATAATCGAATCCAGGGCCATAGCCAATTGGACGGTTTATTCACGGAGGTCTTCTAGGCAGCCTCTTCGTGAGTCTTCAAAGTGTATAAAAATCGGGGCATTCCAAGCCAATATGTTAGATTGTTTCGATCCACTCTATTTGGCTGGAAATTCATAGTGCAAAAAGAACGTGGTAGCTCGTTCACTTCTGAACCAGCAACTGGGGGTGGAGATATGACAAACACATCGCTCAGTGTCTTGACAGTCGCGAAGATGGGCTGTCCGTCTGAAGAACGAATTATCCGCCTCTCACTTGCCGGTTTAGCTAGCATCCGAGCGCTTTCATTCGACTTGCTGAATCGGAGCTTGAAAATCATCCACGATGGGGAGGTGGGGCCCGTATACGCCAAACTGGAGGCCCTTGGAATGGATCCATCGCTTATCGAAACAGGCGTCGCTGACCCAAAAGATCTCGATACAACGGGAGATTCTTCAGGCTCTGATGCTCAAGAGGCCAAGAGTCTACACTAGTTGCTCATGTAGCGGTATACGGTCTTGCTCTCTATGCTGTTCGTCGCAGCCTACGCCTACAGTTGCCCGCTGCGCATCTCACCGGTTTGCTCCAGCTGCTACTGGCTGTTGGCGTGTTGGCAGAAATCGTGCGGCGCTTCATGTTCGGCAGCGAGCCCGATTCGCTCACCATAATGAGCGTCGCCTTCACCGTGTTGATCGCGAATATCAGTTGTTTGTCACTCATATCCAAACATCGAGAAGCGGTGCGCATATGAACGCGAGCTGGATATTTTCCGCCAATGATGCAGTTGTAAATCTTCGTGTCATTGGGACAGGTGCTCTGGTCGCATGGACGGGCTCCAGCTACCCAGATCTAATCATCGGCCTCATCGTGGTGCTTATCGTCCTGAACGGCGCTCGATACATTCTGATACTCAAAGAATGACTGGTTTCTTTATCTTACACTGATCGCGCTCAATTCTCCCGGACATCGGTCATGACGAACCCGCTTCGAGGCAGCGCAGGCAACCGCGACCAGTCGATACGCAAATCCTGTTCAGGCACGTGATAGCTAATACGGCGTGTGAAGATATCCGCTGCCTGTTTCATGAGCGCAACCGTAAACCATTCCCCTGGGCAGCGATGGTTGGAATGGTGATCCCCGCCGCCTTGCGGCAGAAAATTGAAAGAACTCCCATCCCATTGCCGGAATCGTTCGGGCTCAAACTGCTCTGGTCTCTCCCATGTTCGCGGGTCGTGGTTGGTCCCATAGAGGTCAAGGAACACTCGTCGACCTTCCGGAAATCGATAGCCATTCCACTCGAACGCTTTCCGTGTCCTCGCCGCCACGGCTGGGAAGAAGGGGTAGTATCTGCGCACCTCCTGGACGAAGCAGTCGCGGTAGCCGTCCGCCCCCGCGGAAAGTTTTTCCCGCAAATCGGGCCGTGTGAGCAGAGCGTGAGCGACAAAGACGATATAGACGGAGACCGCGACCGTTGGTCTGATCACGTTGATCAACTCGACAGCGGCAATGTGCGGGGGCAGGAGTTTGCCGTCCAGATCCCGATGCCACGCAATCGAGTGGGCAGCAGATCGTTCTGGTGGCTGAATACGGCCACCGCGGGTCTGTTCGATGACATCTTCCATCCAGTGATTGACCCGCTTTCGCGCCCACCGGGACCATAAATGCCTGAAGCCGACGGACCCCGCATGGTCAAACAATGCGGCGGTATCTCTGGTTCGAGCATCGATCTGCAACTCTGCCAGCGGAAGTCCTGCCCAGGCGCACACGGCGCGCATCAAAATCTCGTGAAGTTCGGTATAGAGCATGATCTTCTGCATTGATGCCCATCTCTGGGTGCCACGTTGCCATTCCCCGGCGCTGATCTCCAGCAGATGCTCGATGCGTTCATGTGTCATCAGCGTCATGAACAGCTGTTTGCGGTGTCGGTGCGCCTCGTCATCGAGGCCTTGCACACCGCCTTGTCCGAGCAGTGTCTTTTGAATCGCCTTGGGCATCGCACCGTGGCGCATGAACCGGCTCGAATCATAGAACAGCCTCGCTGCCTCCGGGCCTGACATGCAGATCGCCTTACGAAGCCCAAGCCGCGTTTCAAATAGATCCGCCCCAAGGTTCCTGCAATGCTTGGAGATAAATCTATAGGGGTCCCCGACCAACGCCAACGTGCTGTCGAATCTCGGACCCTGCGAAATTTTTGACATCTGCTCTATTCCTCGACAGATAAGAAGCATTAATCAGCCGACTTCCCGGAGTTTGCTCCGGTTAACCGCGACCGCTTTTCTGAAAACGTTGTGCTAATCCGAAAGCGGACAAGTGGGCGCGCTACTTCAGTGAGGGCGATCGTTCACTGACCGAGCCCCGCTGATCAGAATACTAACAGTACAAACCCGCCCGTGAAACTCACAACGGAACAGTGCGGGTCGTCACTCTCGTACGCCTCGGTGATCGTCTCATATATCGCGGCGGCGGTCAGCAGCCCGGCATGGCCATTTGAAGAAAGCCACACTGAGGCTCTTGATCAAATAGCACGAAATCAGCGTCGCCCCAAAGACCGGCTCCCAAAAACAGCGGATCACAGTACCCTCCTGGACCTGAACAGGCGTTTGTCTTTCATGTTGGCGACGATGGAATAACCCTCCGGGAAGTCAGCAAGCGCTTGTCCCCGCACCAACAACGTGTACCATTCTGTTGCACACGGCTTTCGATGGGACGGAGAATCCGCCCACTAATCCTCCGCTGAAATTGCCTAACGGGCAACAGCGCCAGTATTATGGCTGACTGTCCAGATCCGGTCCATTTGACTCTATTGAAAGTCAGTTAGGGCCAATGCGTTTTTACCTCCATGAACAATCCGATACAACGCCGGCAACACCAGCAAGGTCAACAATGTAGAGGAAATTATCCCTCCAATGACAACCGTTGCCAATGGCCGCTGTACTTCAGCGCCGATGCCAGTGTTCAGTGCCATCGGCACAAAGCCGAGGCTGGCAACGAGTGCCGTCATCAATACCGGGCGTAGACGTATCAACGCTCCTTCGATGATGGATGCGATCAGGTCGCCCTTTTCCTCAACCAGATCGCGGATGAACGTCAGCATCACCAGACCGTTGAGCACCGCAACGCCGGACAGGGCAATGAATCCAACCCCTGCTGAAATAGACAGCGGCATGTCCCGCAGCCACAACGCCAGCACACCGCCAGTCAAGGCCAGGGGAACACCGGTGAAGATGATCAATGCATCCCTGAAAGATCCCAATGCCATCACCAGCAGACCCAGGACCATGAGCAGTGTCAGTGGGACGATTATCAACAATCTCTGGCTCGCGGACTCCAACTGCTCGAAGGATCCTCCATACTCCAGCCAGTATCCCGCCGGCAGGTCGACCTGTTCCAGTACCTGCTGTTCGACTTCCGCCACGAATGAGCCTAGATCGCGGTCCCGTACATTCGCACTGACGACTACGCGGCGCTTGCCGCTCTCGCGGCTGATCTGGTTGGGTGCCGGTGCGATCTCCAGTATGGCAAGCTCTGCCAAGGGAACATAGCCACCGCCTGGCAGTGGCACCGGCAGCTCGCCCATGCTGTTGATGTCAGTGCGCAATGCCTCAGGCAGGCGCACTACCAGCTCGAACCGGCGGTCCCCTTCGAAGATCACGCCAGCCGACTCACCTCCCATCGCCATCGAAACGTAATCCTGCACATCGGCTACATTCAGGTCATAGCGGGCGATTGCCATGCGTTTGGGGTGGATCGACAGCATGGGCAGTCCAGTTACCTGCTCGACCCGGGCGTCTGCCGCGCCTTCGATTGTCGTCACGACTTCCAATATGCTTTGCGCGGACGTCAAGAGCAGATCCAAATCATCGCCGAAGACTTTGATAGCGAGGTCCGCACGCACGCCGGAAATCAACTCGTTAAAGCGCATCTCGATGGGTTGGGTGAACTCGTAATTATTACCCGGTAGTTGTTCGAGTGCTTCCTGGATTTCAACGAGTAGCTCCTCTTTGGTTTGATCCGGGTCAGGCCACTCCTCCGTGGGCTTGAGTATCACGAAGGTATCCGCGATGCTCGGAGGCATCGGGTCGGTTGCGACTTCTGGCGTACCGATTCGGGCAAAAACCTTATCGACCTGAGGAAATTCCGCTATTCGGGTCTCAAGCATTTCCTGCATGGCAACGGATTGATCGAGTCCGGTGCCGGTTGTACGCAATGCCTGCACGGCGAAATCCCCCTCGTTCAGCTGAGGAACGAACTCTGAACCGAGCGTAGTGGCAAGCCACGCTGACATGGCAACCAGAATCGTTGCACAGACGACAACCAGCCAACGCAATTTCAAGGCTCCGACGAGCAGGGGCTTGTAGAGTACCTTTGCTCCCGTGACAACAGGGCTCTCCTTCTCGCGAATTCTACCTCCCATGAAGACCGCGATCGCAGCAGGCACGACCGTGACAGACAGAACCAGCGCGGAAAGCAATGCCATCACGACCGTCGCTGCCATCGGCTGGAACATCTTTCCCTCCACTCCTGTCAGCGTGAACAGCGGAATGTATACGATGGTAATAATGAATACACCGAACAGGCTGGGGCGGATGACTTCGTTCGTGGCTGAAAAAACGATGTCTAGTCGTTCGCGCAACGGCAATCTTGCTCCTGAGACTGGCTGAGCCAATGAAAGGCGCCTGATGCAATTCTCTACAATAATCACGGCACCATCCACAATCAGGCCAAAGTCCAGCGCGCCAAGGCTCATGAGATTGGCTGAAACGCCGGTGCGCACCATCCCGGTCAGCGTGGCCAGCATGGCCAGGGGTATCACAGCCGCCGTAATCAGTGCTGCCCGCATATTGCCAAGCAACAGGAACAGCACCACAATAACCAGCAGCGCACCTTCGAGCAGATTTTTCTCGACGGTGGCAATGGCCTTGTCCACCAGGGTGGTCCGGTTGTAGACCGCTTCGGCGACAATGCCATCGGGTAGAGACTGCTGAACAACTTCCAGGCGTTCCGCAATGGCGCGTGCAACAGTGCGGGGGTTTTCGTCCACCAGCATCATTGCCGTCCCCAGCACGGTTTCCTGACCATTCAGGGTTGCTGCTCCTGTGCGTAGCTGGCGGCCAATTGAAACTTCGGCAATGTCACGGATCTGAACCGGCGCTCCGGCGCGGTTAGCAATGACCACCTGCTCGATATCCGCAATCGTTTTCAACTGCCCTGGCGAACGAATCAGCAACTGCTGACCGTTGCGCTCGACGTATCCGGCTCCACGATTGTCATTGTTCGTACGAAGCGCCGCAGCAATATCTTCCATGCCCACATCAAAGGCCAGCAGTTTTTCCGGCCAAGGTGTCACGTGGTATTGTTTATTGTAGCCTCCAATGCTATTGACCTCCGTAACCCCTTTAACGAGCGCCAACTGGGGCTTGATGATCCAGTCCTGAATTTCGCGCAGTGCTGTCGGGTCGTAGGGTTCGCCATTCGCCTGAACTGCGCCGGGCAATGCTGATATTGTGTACATAAAGATTTCGCCGAGCCCCGTGGCAATTGGACCCATTTCAGGCTCAAGTCCTGGTGGCAGCGTGCTCTTAATCGTGCCCAGCCGTGCATTGACCAAATTGCGGGCGAAGTACAGGTCTGTGCCTTCCTCGAAGACAACCGTGACTTGGGAAAGGCCATAACGCGAAATAGAGCGCGTGTACTCCAGGTTAGGCAAGCCCGCCAGGGCGGTTTCCACGGGATAGGTGATCCGTTGCTCCGACTCCAGCGGCGAGTAGCCCGGAGCATTGGTATTGATCTGAACTTGGACATTGGTAATGTCGGGAACGGCATCAATCGGAAGTTGCTGGAAGCTCCAGATTCCCGCTCCGCTCAGAACTAGGACAAGAGACAACATAAGCCACCGCCGCTCAATTGAGAGGCGCAATATTGAAGAAATCATTTTTGTCTCCTGATCAGTCGTCGTCTTCGACGCTGGATTTTTCCAGGTCGGCCTTGATGAGATAGCTGTTCTCTACGACATACTGATCGCCGGGATCGAGGCCACCCAGGATTTCCGTCAGCGCATCGTCCTGCCGCCCAAGTTGCACCGGCCGGGGTTCATAGATGTCACCCTCCTTAACGAAGACCACCGGCACATTCTCGAACGTCTGAATGGCGCGATTGTCGACGGCAAGCGCGACGTCTGCTTGACCGATAACTACGTCCGCCTGCACTAGCAGGCCTGGACTCCATAGCCCGTCACGGTTATCCAACGGCACCCGGGCGACGACCGCCGGCGATTCGCTAGCGCCCGGTAAAATGTGAGCTATGCTGCTGCGAATCGCTTGCGCGTTCGTTCGCAGAATGACTTCCTGTCCCACTTTGATACGTGTCGCATCGAGCGGAAAGACTGCCAGTTCTGCCCATAGGTGATCATAATTGGCGAGGGTCAGCAACGGTTCGTCGCTCGTTGTCTCCCCCGGATTCGCATTGCGGGAAATCACGATTCCATCTATCGGCGCCCGTATAACGTAATCATTCAGACTCTCACTGGACTCGATTCCCGCGATGGCATCGCCAGCCGCGACCAAGTCACCGATGTCGGGCTCCATGCTGACGACTAGCCCAGGAAAGCGGGCGCGGATGTGGCTGATACCCCGAGGGTCGACGACAGTCCTTCCATACACTGTGACGGCGTTCCGTATGACCCCTGCACCGGCGGCTGCCGTCGTAACGCCAGCCTGTTGAGCCATGGCGTAATCAATAACCACGCTCTCGGCATGCCCTTGCTCCTCTTCTTCATGCTCCTCTTCTGCTTCAGCAGCCAGCAATTCAGATGAGAGCAAAGCGAGTGACATAAACGTTAAAAGCGCAGCGAGTAGCTGCTTCCATCGGCAATGCGGTTTCATAATTTAATCCTGTTAGTTGGTCTGCTCAGCAAGAGGAGAAAGTAAAGGCTCAGCCGTTAATTGCTCGACGTCCGCGCCATAGCGCAAAGCGGCGGCCGCTGCATCGATGAGGGTCTCGCGCGCGCTAATGAGTTCCTGCCTGGCAGTCACCCACTCCAGGTAGCTATATCGCCCGCTCTCATAGGCGGCTCGTATCCCAGACAGCGCCTCTGTCAGCAAGGGGATCGTGCGGTTTTGTAGTGTATCAATGGTGATGAGTGCCTGCTGCCGGTTCTGGAAGGCATTGAAGAGCTGAGTATGCATCCTGACCAATACAGCTTCGCGTCGTACCTCTACCTCATCGCGCGCTGCCATCGCCGAACGCGTGGCGCCCTGATTGCGCTCTGCACTAAACAGCGGAATGCTGAAGCCTGCAACCAGGCCTACGTCGCCAGTCTCCTGAAGTCGCCTGGCACCCACAGACCAGCGCAGATCAGCCACTGACTGCGTGCTGACGAGACGTAGCTCCGCCTCGCGAAGGCGCTGTTCACTGGCAAATACCTGAATGAACGGGTTCTGCTGGACTCGCGCAAAGAGGTCCTCAAAGCCCACCGTTTGCTCGATCTGATAAAGATCTCCCGTCACGGACGCAAAGTTGGGATTTGTTTCACCCCACATGGCTGCCAATGCAACCTGAGCATAGAGAAGTTGACTTTGCTCGGCAGACACAAGGAGTTCGGCCTGTGACAGCGCGGCTCGAGCCCGTAGGACCTCCGCATCGGGCGTGGCTCCGGCCGCTGCGCGATCCTGCACAATCTGCAGTGTTTGACGAGCGAGGCTTTCTGCATCCTGCGCCAATGCAAGTCGTTCCTGTGCCGCCAGGGTGTCGATGTATCGACGCGTCACCTCGCCCAACAGATCCAGCGCCTCAACCTGACGTTCTGCGTCCAACTGGCCCCGTCTGGCTCCGATGGAGGCAACTCTCGCCTCACGCTTATCCCCAAGCTCAATCACGGAGGAAAGTGAAACCGTCAGTTCGGCACCATCAATGCCTTTGAAATCGCCAATGCCACCGATGTTCTCGATATCGGCACCAACTTCGAGCGGCGGGTTGAGAGAGGCGGTTTCAAGCTGCCCCTGAAGCGCCTCATCGCGGAAGTCGAAGGCCTGCAACTGAGGATTCTGGGCTAGAGTAAGCTTTACGGCTGATTCAAGCGTGAGTGTGCCATCAGCCGTGGCGGTAAGCGCTCCGGGGCTAAATATTAAAGCAATGCTAATGAGGAGTGGCCGCGACCGGATAGCCAGCCATGCCGCCAACTCGATAGACGACGCCTTATAAAAGAAATTCATTGTAAAATCCTGCGAAAAGATTTATGCAACACGAGCCGAGCGCGCTCAGCCCGCCATTGAAGGCAGCAGGATCAGGCTATGGGAGGTCTAAAAGGAGAGAAAGGGGGATCTGGAGGGAAGAACAATTCGTAACCAACCACGGCCAGCATTGGCGCGGCCAGAATATTGTGTACATAATTGCTGACCACTGCAGCGCAGGCAACACCATGACAGTGACAGTAATGATCACAATCATGCGGATCTGACGGGGATAATCGATCAAACTTTTCTAAACCGGAGTTCTCATAGTCAGAATCATCTTGCTGATCAAGGCCAACTTCAAAACGCGACGCGCCCGACTGATGAACCTGATGATCATCCGCCATAGCAATAACTGACTGCAGGGCAACCAGTGCTATTAAAGAGATTGACAACCAGTGTTTCAACATTAACGCCCGTTTTTCACCCCATTAAGACCTAGAGTCTGTCGACAGACATTCATAGTACCTGATATGTATTCCCATGAATAGCGGGTAGCAGGACCAAATGCCGCGCAATCATAGCATAGATCCAATATCTGAGGCTGCCGTGGGATACGCAGGCGTCGTTTTCCTGGTTGTTCCGCGGTCAGTTTCTGCCGATAGCCAGGCCAAAGATACCGATGATCTCGTCCGCAAATGGCCCATCCGGACGCGCACCTAAGATCAGATTTGACTCATCTTCCACCAGCATCTTGAAGCCATAGACTGTCTCTGCAGTCTGGCACGCCGAAAACTAGTTAGGTGTGAGTTGACTTTTCAATTCGAACTTCAGATCTTGGCCGGGCGCCTGAGCTTCACTCAAGCCAACCGAGGCAATGGGCGGCGGCGTGTGCGCATCCTCTCTAGGGCATTGTTGGCCATGCGCACCACATGGGACCTATCGACCACGATACGGGCCTGGGCCAGCACAGCCTTGACCGCTGCCCAGCAGGGGTTCCACATGTCCATGCTGACGATCTCGACCTTCTGCCGGTCTTTCAGCTT
>CAJXPR010000118.1 GCA_913058135.1 uncultured Gammaproteobacteria bacterium | reverse complement strand
GAGATTTCTGCCTGTCTCGTGGGCTCGGAGATGTGTATAAGAGACAGGGCCATCGGGGGTGACGACCATGGACATGGCAAACAGCTCATCATCCACAGCCGCTGCACAGACATTCTGGTACAGAGTGTCAACGCTGTCGGCGCGGATGATGGCCTCGTTGATGCGGCTGAGAGTGGAAAAAATGTGCTGCAGATGCAGCGCCCGGGTCTCGGCCAGCTTGCGGTCGGAGATATCGCGGCTGACGCCGATGATGATCCAGCGGCCGTTCAGACAGGTGGCCCGGCTGTACACTTCGATGATGCCGGGTTTGTTGTCCTTCAGCGTGACGTGGCGTTCAATGCGACTGCTGCCACCTTCGTTGATTAGCCGGTCGTAGCGCTTGATGAGTTCTTCCGGGGTGAACCCCAATGCCTCCGACGGGCCCATGGCCAGCACTTCTTCGCGCGTGAAGCCGTAGGCGCGGGCGGCGGTATCGTTGACGTCGAGAAAGGCGAGGCTGTCCCTGTCTACCAGGTAGATCATGTCCATGGACATGTCCATGGCGGCGCGGAAGCGTTGCAGGCTGGCCTCGCTGTGGTGTTCGCGGCTCATGTCGATGGCAACACACTCATAGCCGATAAAGCGCTGCTGCTCGTCGAATTGTGGTACGCCACTGACCTGCAGGTAATAATTCTGCCCATCGCCGCTGAGGCGGCACTTGATCTGGCGGAAGGGCCGGCGTGCCTGGAGGCAGTTCTGGTAGTACTGCCAGTCGGCGCTGGCCGCACTGTCAGCTTCGCCCAGTGCAACCAGGCGGTGCCGATGCAGCAACCGCGCCACGGCGCCGGTCTCGTCGCTGTGGCTGACAATGCTGATACATACGCCATCGGCATCTTCCTGCCAGCTCAGGTCAGTGCAAAGGCTGACCACCTGCTGTAGCGACGCTGGAGTGGTGCGGCGCAGGTCAGATTCTCCCAGGCGGGTGAGATGATCTGTGGGTTGCATAGTCTCCCAACTACAGTATTAAGCCGTGATGTCCAGCTATCCGGCGCGTTGTTATTATAAGAGCGGTGTTATCAGAGCGATCGTTCGTTGTTATAGCTTATGACATTCGGTTACAAATTGCCAAACCCTGATGCAGACCCTGATCCAGGATCCCCATCCCAACCGGCTGCGCCTCCGATCACATGTCCGCGCACGCGGCCGCCAGCAGTGCCAGACCTTCATCCACTTCCGCTGCGCTGATGTTCAGGGGCGGCAGCAGGCGGATCGAGTTGCCGCCGGCCTTCACCGCCAGCAGTTTGTGTCTGGCCATGGCCTTCAGCAGGTCGGCGTTGCTGCCCGCGCAGCGCAGGCCGATCATCAGGCCCAGGCCCGTATGGCCGGCCAGTACCGCCGGGAATCGCTCGCTCAGCACGTCAATACCAGCGCGCAGCTGGGCGGCGCGCTGGTTGACCTGATCCAGGAAACCCGGCTCGGTCATCACGTCCAGCACTGCGTTGCCCACCGCCGTGGCCAGCGGGTTACCGCCAAAGGTACTGCCGTGGGTGCCGGCGGTCATCACTTCGGCCACGTGTTCTTTGGACAGGCAGGCACCAATCGGGAAACCACCGCCCAGGCCCTTGGCCGAGGCCAGCAGGTCGGGCTCCACGCCCAGTGCCTGGTGCGCGAACAGGCGCCCGGTGCGACCTACACCTGATTGTACTTCGTCAAACATCAACAAAATGCCGTGTTCGTCACAAATCCGGCGAATGGCCTGTAAATATTCCACCGGCACCGCACGTATACCGCCTTCGCCCTGCACGGGCTCCAGGATGATGCCGGCGGTGCTGTCGCTGATGGCCGCACGCAGCGCGTCCAGGTCACCAAAGGGCACCTGGTCAAAACCGGCGTCACCGACCAGGAAACCTTCGGTGTGCAGTGGATTCAGGCAGGCTGCCACCGGTGCCAGCGTGCGACCGTGGAAAGACTGGGTCAGGGAGATGATACGCACCCGTTGCTTGCGCCCGTGGTGATAGTGGTAACGGCGCATCATCTTGAAGCCGCATTCCACCGCCTCGGTGCCGGAGTTGGCAAAAAATACCCGGTCAGCAAACGTCAGCTCGACGAGGCGTTTGGCCAGCCGTTCAGTGGGCTCGATGCTGAACAGATTGGAGGTATGCCACAGCGTGTCGGCCTGTTTTTTCAGGGCGGCAATCAGGTGTGGGTGGCAATGTCCCAGACAGTTCACGGCGATTCCCATGGTGAAATCGACATAACGCTCACCGTCGGCGGTGTACAGGTAGACACCCTGACCGCGGGCAAACTGGAGTTCCGGGTGGCCGTAATTGGCCATCAAAGCTGAAGTCATCGATAAATCCTGAGGTGGCAAAGAGGTGGCTGAAAACGTTGATGTGGTATTCTAGGCGTCAGGCAGGTTCTTGTACATGCGACTCTGCACTTTGCTTTGGTATTGGGGGTTCTATGGGTTTGTTCGACAAAGACAGAATGATTACGGCGGATCGTGCCTTGCGCGGGCGCGACACACCGATGCAGATCAGCGGACGACATTTTGTCAATGACAACACCATCGTGCCGCCGGTGCCCGCAGGCCTGCAGGAAGCGGTGTTTGGTCTGGGCTGTTTCTGGGGCGCGGAAAGGGTGTTCTGGAAAATACCGGGGGTGTACAGCACGGCGGTAGGTTATGCCGGCGGATTTACGCCGAATCCGACCTATGAGGAAGTGTGCAGCGGTTCCACCGGCCATACCGAGGTAGTGCGGGTGTTCTTTGATCCGGCTCAGGTGAGTTATGACGCGCTGCTGAAAGCCTTCTGGGGCTCGCACGATCCGACCCAGGGCATGCGGCAGGGTAATGACCGGGGCACGCAGTATCGCTCGGCCATTTACACGGTATCCGAGGAACAGCAAAGGCAGGCCGACGCCAGCCGGGCGGACGCGCAGTCGCGGCTGGACGAGGCGGGCGCCGGTGTCATTACTACAGAAATTGACCCGCTGGCCGACTTCTATTACGCCGAGGAGTATCACCAGCAGTATCTGGCGAAGAATCCGGCAGGTTACTGTGGTATCCGCGGTTTGCCGTGTCTGATCTGACAGGACGCTGAAAAACTACCATCGTTGCCATTGCTTCGTTACAAACAAGCTTAGAATGCTCATTTACTGGTCGTAAACTCCGGTGAAACGTGGCTGAAGCCACTTGCCCGGAGGGCATGTTCTTCGCTTCGCTGCGAAAGCTGCGCGTGTTTGTGCCTCGCACTGGCGGCCTCGCCTACGTTTTTCAGCGCCCTGTGGTCAGTGGCGCGGCAGGCGAGGGGACGAACGAAATCACACTGTCACATTTATGTCATGTAACTGTTGTTAAAATGACACGCAGTTGTCTTGCTATTGTCTTCAAACGGACATGTGACAACTACTTAACTGTTCTAAATATTTCACGCTATAAGGGCTGCTGAACAAGCTCATCGAAGATGGACTTCAGCGGCCAGCAAAGGGGAGAGCTTTGTGAATCATAAATCTTGGCTGGGGTTGGCACTGTTGCCAATGCTCAGCACCGCTGCGGTCGCGCAGGATGTCGATTTCTCCGGAGACCTGCGCTTCGGATTTGCCAGTTTTGACCGGGATGAACGTAACGGCACCAATATTGATGACAGCCAGTTCAATCTGCGTGTCAGGGCCGGTGCGCTGTGGACCATTTCCGATGTGTACAGCGTCAAGGGCCGTCTGGCGGCAACCGGCAACGACAGCGATTTCAGCGGTGATCTGAAGTTTTATACGGAGCTGCCCGAGGGTGCTTCCAGCATCGAAGCCGGTGACATGACCGTTGATGAACTGTACCTGCGCGCCCGCTACGGCAACTGGGACCACAAAGTGGGCCGCTTCCAGTTCAGCAACGCGCTGGTCGGTGTGCCGTCAAAGTCCATGAGCCGCCTGAATTCCAACAGCTGGAACGTGAGCTGGACCGATGGTTTGCACAGCCGCTTTAATGCCGACAATGGCTGGCAATACAACTTCATCATTGAGCATGCCACTGAAGATGGTCCCACGACTGTTCGCCGTGCGCCGCTGAACTATCAGTCGTCACAAAGCCGCGCAACTTATTACGCGTCCATCGACAAGTCTGACGAAGACGGCCTGTTTTTGCAGCGCTCTGTGGACGTCACCATCATCCCGTCAGCGTTGTACTACAACGGCGTGGCGGCCGGCGACAGAACCGACTACGTAGCGGTCAGCGCCCGTCTGGGTCTGCAGTGGCAGCTGCCTGGTGAAAGCCGCTTTGTGGCTGGCGCCGAAGTGGGCCACGCACCGGATACCCCGACACTGGCGGCCATGGGTCTGCCGGGCCTGGGTGACAGCGACGGCAACGCCTGGCAGATTTCCCTTAACGTCATGGATGTGGCGCCCGGGCACAGCATCGGTCTGGTGCACGGTGAAAACGACGCCGGCTGGCTGCTGTCCACCGATTTCACCAACAACCAGTCGCTGACCGAGTTTCGTTACAACTGGCGGCCGATGTCCGGTCACACCTTCCAGTTCCGCCTGCGTGAACGCGAAGATCTGATCCAGCGCAGCAGCGCCGTGCGCGAGCGCAACGAGGTTGACTACTACGTCCGTTATACCATCAGCCTGTGATCTTGAGGGGGACGGAGGGATTTACGCGTAAATCCCTCCGTCCCCTTTTCATATAGTCTAAGCTAAGGGTATGGAAGACTATCCAAAGTTTGAACATCACGGCGCCATCACCGGCGTAACCGGCAGCTGCCATCGCTACCTGGCGGCGCCGGATCTGCATTTTCTGGTCGACTGTGGTCTGTTCCAGGGGCGCGATGCCCAGGGTGACAACCTCGATATTCACCGTATCGACTTTGATATTTCCGCAGTCAGGGCGCTGCTGGTTACGCATGTGCATATTGATCACATTGGCCGCCTGCCATATCTGCTGGCTGCCGGGTTCTCCGGTCCCATCTACTGCAGTGAACCCTCGGCGCGGCTGTTGCCGCTGGTCATTGAAGACGCGCTGAAGGTCGGTTTCACGCGTGATGAGGCGCTGATTCAGCGTTTTCTGGAGACGGTGGGCAGGCAGTTGGTGGCTTTGCCGTACCGGCAGTGGCACAGTGTTGCGGAATCAGATGACGTCGGCGTCCGCATCCGGCTGCAGCGCGCCGGCCATATCCTCGGTTCGGCCTATATTGAGATCGACACGCACTACCTGAAACAGGACCGCTCGCACCGTACCGTGTTCTCCGGCGATCTGGGCGCGCCCCATGCGCCGTTACTACCGGCGCCCGAATCTCCCGAACGCGCCGATACCCTGGTGATTGAAAGCACTTACGGTAACCGCCTGCACGAAAACCGCGAAACGCGCCGACAGCGTTTGCACGATGTGGTGAGCCACGCGCTGGAGAATCGGGGCGCGGTGATGATCCCGGCGTTCAGCATCGGTCGCACGCAGGAGCTGCTTTACGAACTTGAGAGCCTGATCCACGAAGGCAGGCAGAGTCACGATTCGGCCTGGGCGGACCTGCAGGTAATTGTCGATTCACCACTGGCGGCGAAGTTCACTGCCGTCTATCGCGAACTCAAGCCGTTCTGGGATGCCGAGGCGCAGGATCTGATAGCGGCCGGCCGCCATCCGCTGGATTTTGACAGCCTGTACACCGTTGACTCCCACGAAGAGCATCTGCAGACTGTCGCCTACCTCGCCAAAACCCGCCAACCGGCGGTGGTCATTGCCGCCAGTGGCATGGCCGCCGGCGGGCGCATTGTCAATTACCTGAAGGCCATGCTGCCGGATCCGGTGCACGATGTGCTATTTGTCGGTTACCAGGCCCGTGGCACATTGGGTCATCAGCTGCAGCAGCTGACAGCCGGTGCAGAGGCATCGGTAGAGATAGAGGGCGAAACGGTGAAGGTCGCGTGCCCGATTACCAGTATAGGTGGGTACAGCGCCCATGCTGATCAGCAGGATCTGTTGAACTTTGTGCGCGGCATGCAGCGATGGCCTCGGCAGATTCGCATTGTGCATGGTGAAGGTGAGGCGCGGGAGGCATTCAAGCAGGCATTGCTGGAAATGGCGAGGGATGCGGGCAGGGAGGTTGAGGTGGTGGTGCCCTTAAGCTAAATCCCTCCGTCCCCTTTAAGCCCGCTGTACGCTGCCAGCAAAAATCGGCTACACTTCCGTCTTTCGGCAGAACAACAAACAACGGATCGTTGGCAGACCTCTAAATGCGTTTAAAAAGTATCAAACTGGCAGGCTTTAAATCGTTTGTGGACCCCACGACGGTTAGCTTTCCCAGCAATCTGGCAGCGGTCGTCGGCCCCAATGGCTGCGGCAAATCCAACATCATTGACGCGGTGCGCTGGGTGATGGGCGAAAGCTCTGCCAAAAACCTGCGCGGCGAGAACATGACCGATGTCATTTTTAATGGCTCGGGCAACCGCAAACCGGTCGGGCAGGCCAGCATCGAGCTGATCTTCGACAACAGCGACAACCGCATCAAGGGCGAGTACGCCAGCTTTGCGGAAATCTCCATCAAGCGCAAAGTCTCCCGCGACGGCACCAATATGTACATGCTAAACGGCACCAAGTGTCGCCGGCGTGACATTACCGATATTTTCCTGGGCACCGGCCTGGGTCCGCGCAGCTACTCCATTATCGAGCAGGGCATGGTCTCGCGCCTGATCGAGTCCAAACCCGAAGAACTGCGTATCTTCATTGAAGAGGCTGCCGGCATCTCCAAGTACAAGGAGCGCCGCCGCGACACCGAGAACCGCATCAAGCGTACCCGCGAAAACATGGAGCGTCTGACCGACATCCGCGACGAGCTGACGCGGCAGTTGGCGCACCTGCACCGGCAGGCGCAGGCGGCAGAAAAATACAAAGAATACAAGGCACAGGAGCGTGATCTTAAAGCACAATATGATGCTTTGCGCTGGCGTGCACTGGACACCGAAGTGCAGTCCAAACAGGGCGTGATCAAGGAGCTGGAGCTGCAGATCGAGTCGGTCGTAGCCGAACAGCGTGGCCTGGATGCGCGGCACGAAGAGCTGCTGCTCAAGCACACCGATCTCAATGACGAGCTCAGCGAAGTGCAGGGCCGTTACTACAGCCTGGGCGGCGACATCGCCCGTATCGAACAATCCATCGAGCATCATATTGAACGCATGAAACAGCTGCGTCAGGATCTTGATGAGAATCAGCGCAATTTCCAGCAGTCACAAAGCGAAGCCCAGGCTGACGTGCAGAAACTTGCCACCCTGGAAGACGAGCTGGCGACGCTGGCGCCGGAGCTGGAACTGGCCGAGCACGCCCAGGAAGAATCCGCCATCAAGCTTGAAGATGCCGAAGAGCAGATGCAGACCTGGCAGCAGACCTGGGATGAATTCAGCCAGCGCTCGGAAGAACCCCGGCAACTGGCCGAGGTCGAGCAGTCGCGCATCCAGCAACTGGAGAAGATTGTCGAGCGTGGTGTGGAGCGTCGCGGCCGGCTGCGTGAGGAGCGCCAGGCGCTGGGTGAAAACCCCGAGCAGGATGCCATCGACGAGCTGTCCGTGCAGATCTCCGCCATGGAAGACCAGCTCGACAGCAAACAGACCCGCAATTCCGAGCTGGCCTCGCAGATTGAGCAGGAACGCGGCAAGGGCCAGCAGTTGGGCCATGAACTGGACCAGGCGCGCAGTGAGCTGCAACGCTACAAAGGCCAGTTTGCGTCACTGGAGTCCCTGCAGAAATCAGCCCTCGGGCAGACCGACGACAAACTCAACCGCTGGCTGGCAGATAAATCCCTGGACCAGGGTAGCCGCCTGGGCGAACGTATAAAAGTAGCTGCTGGCTGGGAACCCGCCGTGGAAGCGGTGCTGGGTGATACGCTGCAGGCCGTGTGTGTCGAAGACCTTGATTCTGTGGCCGGCGCATTGGTAGAGCTGCCGTCAGGGGTGCTGGCCCTGCTGGAAACCGTGAAAGGCATGCAGACACCTGCCGGGACAGCATCAGCCGCGGACAACGCGTTGGTTCCCCTGAGTAACAAAATCACCGCCGACTTCGACGTCAGCGCTCTGCTGCAGGGCATCTACATCGCCGATACCCTGGACGAGGCCCTGGCTGCGCGCAAGTCACTGTCCGGCTCGGATTCGGTGGTGACGCCGCAGGGTCTGTGGTTGGGCCGCAACTGGATCCGTGTACGCAAGTCCGTGGATGCCAGCGAAGGTCTGCTGGCGCGTAAGGGTGAGATGAGTCGCCTCAGCGAGCAGATGGAGATTCTGCAGCAGCAGGCCGACGAGCTACTGGAGAGCCAGCAGGCCAGCCGCGAAGCCTTGCGTGATCTGGAAGGCGAGCGCGAGAATGTGCAGCGCGAAATTGCCCAGATCAGCCGCGAGTACAGCGAGCTGAAATCCCGGCTCAGCGCCAAGATCATGAAGGAAGAACAGACCACCCAGCGTCGCCAGCGTCTGCAGCACGAACTGGAAGAGCTGGAAAAGCAGCTGGAAGTGGAGCAGGAAAACATAGCCCGCTCGCGCGAGAATCTGCAGAACGCTCTGGATGCCATGGAACAGGACATAGAGCGCCGCGAAACCCTGATGCAGCAGCGTGATTCGTTGCGCGGCAGCCTCGATCAGATCCGCCAGCAGGCCCGGCACGACAAGGATCACAGTCACCAGCTGAGTGTGCGTGAGCAGTTGTTGCGCTCACAGATCACCTCCATGCGCGACACCATGGCACGCATGAACACCCAGGTGCTGCGCGCCAAAGAGCGCATCGAGTCCATCGAGAAGCAGCTCAACGAATCCGACATGCCGCTGGAAGGCAAACGCATGGAGCTGGAAACGCTGCTGCAGAACCGCCTGGAAGTGGAAGACAAGATGAACGCGGCCAAAAAAGCCGCCGACGAGAACGAGCACCAGTTGCGCGCGCTGGAACAAGACAGAGCCGGGTTCGAACGCAAAGCGGGCGGCCTGCGTGAGCAGATGATGGAGAATCGCCTGAAAACCGAAGGCGACCTGGTCAAGCGCGAAGCCCTGTCCGAACAGTTAAAGGAAGCGCGTTACGATCTGGATACCGTGCTTGCCAATCTGCCCGACGATCTGACCCAGCAGGGCTGCGAAGACGAACTGGAAGCCATCGGCAACCGCGTGCAGCGCCTGGGTGCCATCAACCTGGCGGCGATCGAGGAATATGAGCAGCAGTCCGAGCGCAAGGTGTACCTGGATGCACAAAACGACGACCTGGATCGTGCGTTGCTGACGCTGGAAAATGCCATCCGCAAGATCGACCGGGAAACCCGCACACGCTTTAAAGAGACCTTCGACAAGATCAACGCCGGCCTGCAGGAGCTGTTCCCCAAGGTGTTCGGCGGCGGTCACGCCTATCTGGACATGACCGGCGAAGACCTGCTCGACACCGGTGTAGCGATCATGGCGCGGCCCCCGGGCAAGCGCAATAGCACCATCCACCTGTTGTCCGGTGGTGAGAAAGCGATGACCGCGATTGCGCTGGTGTTCTCCATCTTCCGGCTCAACCCGTCGCCATTCTGTATGCTCGACGAGGTTGACGCGCCGCTTGATGATGCCAACGTAGGGCGTTATGGTCGACTTGTAAAAGAAATGTCCGACACCGTGCAGTTCGTATTCATCACGCACAACAAGCTGACCATGGAAATCGCCAACCAGCTGTTGGGTGTTACTATGCATGAACCGGGCGTGTCGCGGATTGTGGCGGTCGATATTGAAGAGGCCGCCGAACTGGCGGCAATGTAAAGGAAAAAGTAAACAATGGGTTTACGGGAACTGCTGATTCTTATTCTGATCCTGACCATCGTGGTCGTGGTGCTGCGCGGCCTGTATGTGGCGCTGCGTTCCCGTCGCGGGCAGATCAAGATCGCTCTGGAAAAAAACATTCCCGAATACGACCTGGACGAGATAGAAATGCGCGAGCTGCCCAATGGTGGCGCGCGTCAGGTAGAGCGCTCCTTCGCCGAGGTGCTGAGGCAGAATTCAGCACATGCTGCAAAAGCCAGGGCCAATGCTACGGCAACCGGTAAACCCTCCACCTTGCGTCCCGGCGCCAAGGGTCTGAAAACCAATCTGTCCCGCACCGGTGCTCGCACGCCCGCCGTCGCTGCCGCCCAATCAACAGCCAGGGCTGATGAGGCCGTGAAGGCAACGCCGGTAGCGGATGAAACGCCCATGGCCGATAAGTCGCCCGTGACCCAGACAGCGCAGCATTCCGCAGAGCTGGATTTTGCCCCCGCCGACGAGCCCGTGCTGATTGACGAAGGCATGGATGCGGAGCAGGGCGTCACCGAACAGCCGCGTCAGGAAGACCGGGATGATCCGGCCGACTACGAACAGGCCCTTTTTGAGCAGCAGGCGTCCCATGAGCAGCAGGCGCAGGCCGAGGATGAAGAGCCTCTGTTTGACGAAGAGCCGCTGGTGAATGTCGGTGATGGCAATTTTGACGAAGAAATGTTGTCAGAGTTGGAAGAGGACCAACAACCGGCAGATGATATGACATATGAAGAACCCATGCTGAAAGAACGGGACGAACTGGAGGACGGCCCGCTTGATGAGCCGATCGAAGAGCCGGCTATTGAGGAGCCGGCGTTCAGTTTTGTGGCTGACAGGGACGATGACCTGATTGATGATGACCTGGTCAATGACGGGTTCGTCGATGACGTCGCTGACGATGACACAGACGACGATGATACCGATGTGTTTGGTGAAAAGATTCGGCGCAGCAACGACCAGGAGGCAGCCGGGTCCGGGTACAGCGCTGAAACCGACGAGGCAACCGAGGTAGCGGCCGCGCCAAAACAGCGTGTCCGCGAGGAAGCCGAACTTGACGATGTCCTGGATGAGCTGCTGCAAAATGTGGCGCCAGTGGAGTCCATACGCCCGACCGTGGTTCATACCGAAGAATTTTCGGAACCTGCGCTGACCTGGGAAGCGATGGCGGAGCCAGAGATTGAGCCGGACTACGACCCGGAGCCTGAGATTGATCCGGATTATGAACCCGAGCCAGAAATTGATCCGGTTTATGAGCCCGAGCCCGAAATTGATCCGGACTATGAGCCCGAGCCGGAAATTGAGCCGGTCTATGAACCGGAGCCCGAGGTTGAGCCCGAACCGGAATACGAGCCGGGGCCAGGACCTGAACCTGAGCCTGAACCGGTGTATGAGCCGGATCCGCTGCTTGACCTGTCTCTTATACACATCTGACGCTGCCGACGATCTACTCTGTGTAG
>CAJXPR010000117.1 GCA_913058135.1 uncultured Gammaproteobacteria bacterium | reverse complement strand
GCGTGTGGGGTTCTTGCTGGAATTAGCGAAGGAAACATGCACCAGCAGTAGGTGAGGCATCAACCAGATAATCCGATGAGATGCCGATTTGTCTCACTCTCATGCAGAGGTAAGATCAACCATTTAATCGGCTTACCCGATATTAGTTAAGTCTGGGCCGACCGCATGCTACGGCAATACCTGCAGCACCAGGTTTGAGAGAGTCGAGAGCTGGGGCTCTGACAGCCTCATGGATGACGCAGTCGGCCTCTAACTCCTGCTTCCCGCTTCGGCTGTATGTGTGAACCTTGTATCCGGGATCAGTCCAATTTACAGTGCCCCCGATCAGCCTATCACCCTTGGCTTTTTGCACGGGCATTGGTTCACCGTTAACCATCGACTCGTCTACGTGGCTCTCGCCCTCTGCCACGGCTCCATCAACTGGAACTTTCTCGCCTGGCCGACTGCTCAAGCGGTCACCAACCTGTATGGCTTCTACCGCGATTCCTCTTGCCCTCCTGCGGTCAGGTGATTGGCTGTCTTTGTTGCCAACTCTAACAGTGCCTTGATGGCTCCGCCAGTACGCTCACGCGCCTTAAGCTCCAGTGTCTGGACCAGCAGCATCAACACAACAATCACTGCGGCCGCTTCAAAATAAACCGGTACTACGCCAACCGACCCGAAGGCGACGGGGAAAATGCCCCAGGGCCTGTTACCGTATTTCCGGGAGCATGGGACAGGTATGGATCAGGGCAGCTGCGCTCCCGCCAATCGGGACCGATGCGGCCTCGTCTCCATCATGCGTTTCCTTGCCGCGATGACAGTTTCCCGTGTGATGGGTTCTTGCTAATTTTGCCGACGCGGCAGTCTCAAACCATATTGATATCTACCAGACGACTTGGTTATATTCCTTACCCGCCCGACTCCCCGTCGTCGTCTCCGGAGTTCTCCGTCATCCCACGCATCATAAAGAACATTATCGCAGGGCAGAGGAAAAACAGCAGAATGAGAAAAATTGTGCTGGCGGGAAATTGGCGCTCCCCCAAAAATAAAAACCCCATAACTGCTCCGACTGCGATTACCACAGACCATAATAGCCAGTTGTTCATAGTGCTCTTGTGTTGCTTATCGTGATCACCCATGATGCTCTCCCAAGTTTCGATATGTGACTGGTTGCTGCCCGCCACGAAGGCCTGACGCCAAGAAGCTCCAGTTCGTAAATCTCAAACCCCTTGGTCGCCGACCCTGCAGCATTTGCCACCGGGGTCGGCTGGTTCGACTCGACTTATTTCAGGGCAGTTCTTTTACAGAGCTGATTGCGGTTCAATTATCATCCCGCATCATCCCATCCATCATCTTCTGCATCATGTCCATGCCATGTTGCATGCTCTCAATGTGCGCTTGCATGAGCTCAGCGCGCCGTTCGGGATTTTCCTCTTGGCGGATTTCCTCCATCGTGGTCTTCATCCCCTGCATGTGCTCCTGCATAGCAGTCTTTTGCTCCTCGTTCATCATATTCATCATGCCATCCTGCATCATCGAGCAATGTCCGCTGTTGCCAGACTCTCTAGCTTCACGCTCTTCAGAATCCTGGGCAAACACAGGCACCGCGAGCACCAGCGCAGTAGCGCCGAAAACAGTAGATAGTTTCATCTCTTCCTCCTGAAAAATTTCAGTTTCGGTTAAGTCATCGTATTGGGTGACGACTTTTCATTAAGATTGATCTGCCAGAGATTTCACGCTCGCATAAATCTCACTGGAACCATCCTTTTTTAGCAACAAAATATCGTACGGCGTGAATTTACCGCCCGCCTCCATGCCCGGACTGCCCAACGGCATGCCGGGTACCGCCAGTCCAAGCGCCCCGGCTGGTTTCTGCGTCAGGAACTGCTCAACATATTTCGCCGGCACATGGCCTTCAAAGACGTAGCCTTCTGCTGAGACGGTGGTGTGGCAGGACTGGTGGACGGGCTTGATGCCCAGACTCGTCTTTTTGGCATTGAGATCCTGCGGATGATGAACTTCGGTGCTGAAGCCATGCTTGTCCATGTGCTCCAACCAGCCCGCGCAACAGCCACAGGATGGATTCTTGTAGACCCCGAGCGTATTGACTGGCCCGATCTCAACGACCACCTGACCCCCTGCTTCCGGGCGAACAGCCATAAATTCAACTTCCGATCCCTCCTGTAGTTGTGACATGTCCACGTCCTCGGCCACATCGAACGTCATGGTCATCGGCGGCCATTGCCACTGCGCAATGGCCTCATGAGCTAGCGTCACTTTTCGGTTTTCCTTCTCCATACCGACCACAGTTCCTCGGCCTTTGACCGGCTCCCCGCTCTCGGTGTCATTGTCTGTCATGGGCATCGACATCTCTTGAGGCGCCGCCTGTGCGAGCATCATCGCGCGGCGAGTCTCCGACGAGAGAGTCTCTTTATCCGGCATGACCGACAGGTGCGCCTGCGCCTGTAGAGTGCCAGACACAGCAGAGCCGATACCGAGTAATCCCATGGCCGTAAATAAACAAAGCTTTTTCATTTGCATCTCCATTTCAGGTTATCAAACATCAAAAAATAGTCCTGCTTTCTCTTTCGTCCATTCACTTGTGAAGCTGCGCGCGCAATAGCAATTTCTGCCACAAAAAGTAGACCGCAGGCAGCACCAGTAAAGTCAGCACCAGGGTGCTGATCATGCCGCCTACCATCGGTGCGGCGATTCGCTTCATGATTTCTCCACCCGTGCCGTGCCCTTGCATGATTGGCAGTAAGCCCGCCGTGATGGCAGCGACCGTCATCACAATGGGTCGCAGTCGTTGCAGCGCGCCTGCGGCTATCGCCTCACGTAGTCCATCTACTGACGCACCGCCGTTTTCTTGTGCCTGTTCAAGATAGCGGGCCCGGTACTGGTTCAAGTAAATAAGCATAATCACGCCGATCTCAACCGCAACACCCGCCAGTGCGATGAACCCGACGGCGACGGCAACCGACAGATCAAAGGCTAGCCACCACAGCAACCAGCTGCTGCCGGCAATTGCCATTGGCAGCGTAGCCATGATGATCAACACTTCACCCAGCCGTCGAAACGCCAGATACAATAGAAAGGCAATGATAAGTAGAGTCAACGGTACCACCAGCGTCAGCCTTTCTTTGGCGCGTTCCATGTATTCATACTGACCGGACCAGGTCAGCGAATAGCCGGCTGGCAATTCCAGATTTTCCGCCAGGTGTTGCTGTGCGGCCTGGACGTAGGAGCCAATATCGCGCTCAGCGATATCCACGTAGACCCAACCGGTCGGTCGCGAATTCTCGCTTTTGATCATCGGTGGTCCGTCTTCTATTTCTATCTGTGCCACATCACCCAAGCGAATGCGCTCGCCTTCTGACGTCAATACGGGCAAATCCCTGATGGTATCGATAGAGCCGCGAACTTCCTGCGGATAACGCACGTTGATCGGGAAGCGCTCAAGCCCTTCAATGGTTTCGGAGACGTTCATGCCGCCAATCGCAGAAGAAATAACCGCCTGCACGTCGTTGATATTCAAACCATGGCGGGCAGCTGCCGCCCGATCAATATCCACAGTGACATAACGTCCCCCAGCAACGCGCTCGGCAAACACGCTGGCCGTCCCCTGTACCTGCGGCAGTAATGCTTCAATATCTGCACCAATGCTCTGTATCACAGGCAGATCAGGTCCGCCGATTTTGATCCCCACCGGCGTCTTAATACCGGTGGCAAGCATATCGATACGGGTCTTGATTGGCATAACCCAGGCATTGGTGACGCCCGGCAGATCCACCGTGCGCTGGATCTCCTCACGGATGCTCTCGATGGTCATGCCCTCACGCCATTCCGACTCAGGCTTGAAGCGTATGATGGTCTCTATCATGCTCAGGGGCGCCGGATCAGTGGCCGTATCGGCACGCCCGATCTTGCCGAACACCTGTGCCACTTCGGGTACAGACTTGATCAGGCGATCTGTCTGCTGCAGCAATTGTGTTGCCTCACCAATGGACAAGCCCGGCCGGGTGGTGGGCATGTACATCCAATCCCCTTCATCCAGTGGCGGCATGAACTCTGACCCGAGTCGGGACAGTGGCCAGATTGCTGATGTCATCACCAGGATACCGGCGGCGACCATCACCCATGGCGCACGCATGACCAGCCTGATTACGGGCCGATAAATCCAGCTTAGAAGTCGATTCACCGGATTTCTGTTCTCAGGCATGATTTTGCCTCGGATCAGATAGCCCATCAGTACCGGTACAACGGTTATCGACAGAATAGCGGCGGCAGCCATCGCGTAAGTCTTGGTGAACGCCAGCGGTGCAAACAGCCGCCCCTCCTGTGCCTCCAGCGTGAACACCGGCAGAAAGCTGAAGGTGATGATCAGCAGCGAGAAAAACAGGGCCGGACCCACTTCGGCAGAGGCTTTCGCAATAACACCCCAGCGGTCGGTTTTTGCCTTTTCGGGGTCATGCTCAAGGTGTTTGTGAACGTTCTCTATCATGACAATGGCGCCATCGACCATGGCGCCGATGGCGATGGCGATGCCGCCCAGCGACATGATGTTGGCATTCAGATCCTGACCTCGCATGATCAGCAATGCCGCCAGTATCCCCAACGGCAGTGTGGCAATGGCCACCAGCGAAGAGCGTAGATGGAACAAAAACAGGGCGCAGATAAAAGCGACCACCGCAAACTCTTCAAGCAGTTTGGTGTATAGGTTATCGACCGATCTGCCAATCAGCTCTGAGCGATCATAGGTGGGAACAACCTCCACCCCGTCCGGCAGGCTTCCCTGTAGTTCAGCCAGCCTTTGTTTCACGGCGGCGATGGTGGCCTGGGCATTCTCACCAGAACGCATGACAATAATGCCACCGGCAACTTCGCCTTCCCCGTTCAGATCCGCGACACCCCGGCGCAACTGGGGACCAGTCTGCACCTGGGCAACATCGCCCAACAGCACCGCAGTACCGTCCTGTGTCACTTTCAGGGGGATCGCCCGCAGGTCCTCCAGACCCTCGACATAACCTGTCGCCCTGACCATGAACTCCGTTTCCGCCATCTCGATGACAGACCCGCCCACTTCCTGGTTGCCGGCCCGAATCGCCTGGTTCACAGCAGACAAGGTCAGACCATAGGCGCTCAGGCGATCCGGATCCACAATCACTTGATACTGCTTGACCATGCCTCCGACTGAGGCAACCTCCGACACCCCTGCCACGGTTTGCAGCTCGTACTTCAGGAACCAGTCCTGGATTGCGCGTAGTTGCGACAGGTCACGCTGATTGGTTCTGTCCACCAAGGCATACTCATAGACCCAGCCTACGCCGGTGGCGTCCGGGCCAAGCGCCGGCGTTACGCCGGGGGGCAAGCGGGAACTGACCTGGCTCAGGTATTCCAGCACCCGGCTACGGGCCCAGTAGGGATCCGTATCGTCATCGAAAATGATGTAGACGTAGGAGTCGCCGAAAAAAGAATAACCTCGCACTGTCTCCGCGCCGGGCACCGAAAGCATGGCCGTGGTCAGCGGATAGGTAACCTGATCCTCGACAACCTGTGGCGCCTGGCCGGCAAACGGGGTACGGATGATAACCTGCACATCGGACAGGTCAGGTAAGGCATCGACCGGCATGGTGCGCAGATTCAAAAGACCGGCAATGGTCAACAGGAGGGCGGCAACCAGCACCAGCCCGCGATTGCGCAGGGAAGCGCGAATGACAGCTTCAATCATTGCGTGTCCCCCTGTGTTGGCATCCTAGCCCGGCGCAGCTCAGTGATACTGTAACCGCCATCAGGCATCGGCATGAAATCGAATTCGATCTCATCGCCTTCAGCGAAGCTCGACAGGTCAATGGTTGGCATGGCTTGGAAGCCCATGGTCATTGGCGGCCAATTGAGGGCGGGTATGGGACCGTGGCTTAGCGTCACTCCATTGTCGTTGATGCTCTGAATAGTGCCGATCCCGGTCAAGATCTCCGGTTCTGTTTCAGTGTTTTCATCCTGACTATCGGACTGTTCAGGGTCAGACTCAACCGCATTAAGTCGCGCCATGGCCTGTTCGCCGTTCGCTTCAGAGTCCAGCAAAAACTGACCCGAAGTGACGATCTCCGTGCCATCGCTCAGTCCGGCCAGAATTTCAATCCGATCGCCGCTGACAACACCGGTGCGAACCGGCTGCACATTAAAGCGACCATTGCCCGCCGCAGTCAATACACGGGCACCCTGGCCGGACCGAATGACGGCTTCCCTTGGCACACTGATAATATCCGGACGTGGCGGCCCTTCGACCCGGACGCTGGCGAACATGTTGGGTTTCAGCCTGTGCCCGGGATTGTTAAGTGCCAACCGAAGACGCAGACTTCGGGTGACGGGGTCAAGTTCGGGATAGACAAGTGCCACCTGGCCCTGCCACGTTTCGCCAGGGAAGGCCGGAAATTCGGCAGTGACCGGCAGCCCCAATTCCATCCAGGGCATCGTGGTTGCCGGTACCTCAACATCTATCCATATCTGGTTGAGTGAGGCCAACGTCAAGATGTTATTGGTGGGCGTCACATAACTGCCTTCACGCGCACCAATGCCTGACACCACTGCGTCTGATGCAGCGCGATAAGCAAGCCGAGCACTGACTTCATTATTGCTGACGAGCTCTGCCACTTGCTCCCGTGTCACCCCAAGCGCAAGCAGTCGCTCCTCGGCCGCTCTGCGCAGAGACGAATTTCCGGCAGCATTCAGGTATTCGCGCTGAGCGCTGACCAGTCGCGGTGCAAAAAGCTCATACAGGATTTGGCCCGCTTCGACACGATCACCGACGCTAGCAACATTGAACTGCTCCAGCCATCCTTCGGCCCGGGGATGCAGCATCTGGATAGTTGATTGATCCCACGCGGTATAACCAACTGCGTCAACTTGCTGTCGGAATTCACCCGATGTTGCCATCCCCAGACGCACGCCCAGATTCTGCTGCACAGTAGGGGAGATTGAGACATCGGCGCCATCGTCACCTCCCTCATAGACCGGCACCAAGTCCATACCCATGGGAGAGAGACCGGGCTCATCCCGTCTATAATCAGGATCCATCGGGGCTACCCAATACAGAGGTTGTCTTGATGCCGAAGTTGTCTGTGATTCAGTCATGCCGTCTTGTTCAGGCATCAAAAAAATATAGATGGCCAAGCTTGCCAGCACTGCTGCAACAACCCCGCCAATAAGCATGTTTCGTTGACTCATGATTCTTCTCTCTTCATTAGATTCAATAATATTTACAAGGACGCAGGATCAAGAGGCCAGAGCTGTCCGCCGACCAGTCGATCAATTTCAGCGTGCGCCTGGTACTGGCTGGCCAGGGAATTGGATAGCAATAACCGCGCTTCCAGCAGGGCCTGCTCAGCCTGAATGACATTGGAGAAGTCTGCGATGCCTTGCTGATAGTCAGACTGCGACGCCGCGAGAGTTTGAGTTGCCTTGGGTATCAACTGATCACGGGCCAGTTCAATTGCATGATGCGCCTCCCTTGCCCAGGACAGCTGCTGCGCAAGCTCGGATAGCAGCTGGTTCCTCAGGTAATTGATGTCTGATTGCGCGCTGTTGTAGCGATAATCCGACGCTGCTTTACGTGCTGATCGTTTGCCGAAATCCAGTGGTATGTTCACCGACACACCTACCTGGAGACGCAGATCACTGGCGTTCCACAACTCGTTGTAGCCCACATTGACCTGTACATCAGGGTAGTCATTTTTATACGTCAGGGCGCGATCAGCCCGCGCGGCATCCACATCGGCCCGAGCCGATTGCAGCGCAGGATGTGCTTGCTCCAACCAGTTTCTTAGTATTTCCTCGGATGGCAACGCCGGGGGCCGGGGTTCGCCTTGAGCGGCGGCGATCTCAGCAATTGCTGGACGATTGCGTAACGCGTTAATACGCGCCCTGATGCGTTCCAATTGCTGTTCAAGAACGATGCCACGATGATCAGCCCGGATCTGAGCCGTTTGCACCTGAAGCAGATCCTGTTGCAGGCCGGCGCCGCTGGCGTATTGGGTCTCAATCACGTTCTCCAGCTCTGTAAGCAGCCTCTGCTGTTCACGGTTGATGGTTAACGCCTGGTGAACATCCCACCAGCTTGCCCAATGCAAACGGCCAGCTGCGATCAATTGCAGTTGCAGATCATCTGTTGAAAAGTGCACCGCAGCACTTTGCGCCTGCGCCAATTCCGTGCGCAATTGGCGCTTACCCGCCCACGGGATATTCTGGCTGAGTTGAATAACCTGGCGCACCCCCAAGGCATTTCCCAAGGCGCTGGGGATGTTCTGTCCAATGGTTGCCGGTGCCACCGAGTAGCTGACTCGGGGATCGTCAAGCGCGCCGGCATTGACGATTTCCTCGTTGCGGGCAAGCGCTTCCAAACGCTGAGCAGCCAGACCGGGGTTTAGCTGGAGGATGTCCTGAATCAGTTCCTCGGACGTAAGGCCTTCGGTCTCTTGTGCGGCTACTGGCAAGAAAACGAGTGAGGCCGCCAGCGCAAGTAAAAGCAGGTCGGACTTAAATCCGGAAACGAAAAATAATCTGATCCGTGTTTGAGGATAATGCATTGTTGAACTCCGATGTTGAACAAAAAGCAGGTCCCGCAGGAATATCCTGCCAGTCTGACTTGGTCACAAATACGGAGTGCTGTTAAATGCGGTAGCGCTGGGTTGCCTGGTAAACAGGCAGAGGGGTGGGGAGATGCTCACCATTGGCTGAGGCAAAAGATGTACTGACGCGCGGAACGCGCAGAACGGTGAGCATAAGCAGTGCAATGGCTGGCGTCAGGTCTTGTAATCCCTGTTTATCTTTCACCAACACATGGTCGTTACCCGGGTCGGCATCGGCCTCGGGCGATGGCTTGATCTGCAGCGATGCCTTCAGAGTGAAGCAATTATCCGTAGGCATTCCGGCGGAATCTGGCACCTGGATTTCCGGGCTGTTCTGCCTGACAAGGCAGCATTCATGCACAGGTTCCTGCATGTCGGGCATATCAGGCATCATCGCGCAAGCGAAAGCCGACTGAACGTTCAGCAGAAGACTGGCCACAAAAAGCCATGTCATTAATTGGTATATATTTCGATTGCGACGTTTGATCATAACGGTAATGTTTAATTTAAACGTAACATATGGGAAATTTAAACATCAGCTTGTCCATTATACAATTAGCAACAACAGATGTAAAGCGAGCATATTACCTGCTGCCGGAGCAGTTTGTCCTGACGGATCGCCAGCGCCCTTGATTTAATTAATGGCAATATGGACAGGCAATTGATTTACACGCTTACTCTACACTAGGCCACCAAAGCCGCTTTTTCTTCGGGTGTGTATCGTAGGCTGCGCTGAACCCCGTCGGCTAAGGGGTGGTGTTCGGTTTAGCAGGAGCGACTACATCATGCTGTGGTATTCCTTCATGCAGTGACGCAATCAGAGGGCAAGAGACATTGCCTTGCTGCGCGTGACATTGGCCGACCATTTCACTCAACACCGTCTCAATCCGCTTCAGTCTGGTGATCTTCTCTTGTACGCATTGTAACTTGTGCTCGGCAAGCGCACTGGCTTCCAGACAGTGCGCGCCGTCCTCCAGCCGAAGCAGGTCGCTGATCTCATTGAGACTGAAACCCAACTCTTTCGCCGTTTTCACGAACATCAACCGGTCTATATCGGTGGAATCATATCGGCGAATGCCACCCAGCGGTCGATCTGGCTTCTTTAACAGGCCTCGACTCTGATAGTAGCGGATTGTTTCAATATGTACGTCAGCAGCTTTAGCCAGGCCGCCGATGGTCATTGTAATTAATTTGTTCTGCATGGCATTGACTCCGTATCCAACTACGGATGTAACTTTAGCCTAGTGAAGAAAATCATGAAAGGAGCAAGCATCATGTCAATGTCGAATTCAGGGCGTGTCCCCCTAGCTGCGGGAGGTATTGCTGCGCTTTTGGCCTCGGCCTGCTGCCTTGGGCCCCTGGTGCTGATTACGCTGGGAATTTCCGGCGCCTGGATTGGTAACCTGGTGGCCTTGGAGCCCTACCGCCCGCTCTTCATCGGCATTGCAATTGTGGCTTTGCTCTTCGCGTGGCGCCGAGTCTTTCGACCACCACAGAAGTGCGCGCCGGCAGAGGTATGCGCCGTGCCTCGTGTCCGCGCGGCCTACAAGGTGGCTTTTTGGGTCGTATCGGTGCTGGTACTGATTGGCCTGGTATTCCCTTACGCTCTTCCACTGTTCTATTAATAGGAGATTTTCCCATGAAAATGCGATTCATTATGCTCTTGTTCATAACCCTGCTTAGCACGCCCGCCTGGGCTGCGCTGCAGACCGTGACACTTTCGGTGCCCGGCATGACCTGCCCTACTTGTCCGATTACCATCAAGGTAGCTCTAAACAAGGTAGAAGGCGTCTCGCAGATTGACGTGAACTATCGAAATCGTGAAGCTATAGTCACCTTCGACGACTCCCAGACCTCTGTGGCCGCGTTGACCGAGGCCACCACTAATGCCGGATTTCCATCAAGCGTCAAATCCACGAAAGCAGACCGCGAGTGACTCTCATGAGTGATGACAAGACCCTACATATTGCCGTGATCGGAAGCGGTGGCGCAGCCATGGCGGCAGCCCTGAAAGCCGCCGAGCGTGGCGCCCGCGTCACCCTGATCGAGCGCGGTACCATCGGTGGCACTTGCGTGAATGTCGGCTGCGTACCCTCGAAGATCATGATCCGCGCCGCGCATATAGCGCATCTGCGAAAGGAAAGCCCCTTTGACGAGGGATTGAGCGCCCGCGCACCGGTGGTGGATCGGGCGAAACTGCTCCAGCTACAGCAGGAACGTGTCGACGAGCTGCGTGATGCCAAGTATCAGCGGATTTTGCGCGACCACTCAGACATCACGGTCCTGAACGGTGAGGCCCGCTTTCTCGATGCCAATCACCTGGCGGTCAGGCTGAATGAAGATGACGAGCAGAGCGTCCGCTTCGATTGTGCTTTCATCGGCACTGGCGCCCGCCCGGCGGTGCCGCCGCTACCAGGGCTGGCTGAAACGCCCTACCTAACGTCCACCAGCGCAATGACACTGGAGGCTTTGCCAGAACGGTTGATTGTAATCGGCGCAGGTTTTGTCGCATTGGAGCTGGCCCAGGCCTTTGCCCGACTGGGTAGCCAGGTCACTATCCTGGCCCGCAGCCATCTACTATCCAGTGAAGACCCCGCCATCGGCGAGGCCATTGAGGCAGCGTTCAAGCGCGAAGGCATCGAGGTGCTCAGGCAGACACAGGCCAGCCGTGTGGAATACACCGACAATGAATTTAGTCTCCACACCAGCGCTGGCACCCTGCGGGCAGATCAACTGTTGGTGGCCACCGGCCGGACCCCCAATACCGAGGCCCTGAATCTGGAGGGCATCGGCGTGGAAACCTCCCATGGTGCGATCCAGGTGGACGAGCAACTGCAAACCACAATCCCCGGTGTCTATGCCGCCGGTGACCTGTCTCTTATACACATCTCCGAGCCCACGAGACAGGCAGAAA
>CAJXPR010000116.1 GCA_913058135.1 uncultured Gammaproteobacteria bacterium | reverse complement strand
CGAGATTTCTGCCTGTCTCGTGGGCTCGGAGATGTGTATAAGAGACAGACCGTGAGCAGCACTGAAGCATAGGTAAATACGATGATGAGCTCCACGCGCCAGTTCATGCGATCGGGGGCGAACAGGTGCAGCGCGGTCAACAGCACCAGATAGCTGGTCAGGATAAAGGCACCGACCGCCAGCATGCCGCGGCGGGTGAGCACAAATGAGCCGAACATCAGGCCACTGATCGCCGACATCAGGAAGACGGTTCGGGCCTGTGGGTCGACGACAAAGAACATCAGATACACTGCCGGCCAGATTGGTGCAACGATCTGTACCGCTGTCATGCTGGGGTCTTTAAAGCGCAGATTGATATTGGTCTTGATCAGCAGGGCAAAACCAAGATTGATGACGAGCATCAGGCAGAAATATATGGCGGTGGGTAACCCGGGAACCATGCCGAACAGGAAGAGTCCGGCAGTGACCAGCCAGGTGCTGAACTGGGCGCCGAGGCCCCAGGACATCCGCTGCAGGCGCAAGTGCTGGATTTTGGCTATTGAGTCAACTGATTCCTGCTGAGCCATCGGGCCCTCGTGTCTTAGGCCCGGTACTCAGTGCCGGACTATTTTATTATTATATTGGTCAATATAGTGTCTTGCTCACGCACGGAATACAAGAGCCGGCGCTGCAAGGTTCATGGCGCCGACCCACAATATCAGGCTAATATTGAATGCATTCACTATTTATCGTCCAGTTTCGGAAAAAGTTTATGTTTATAACCAAGTTATTGCAGTGGCTTCGGGCAGCGCCGGGTATTGCCGCCTTCGGCCTGTTGCTGGTGTCAGCATCAGCCTGTTCTGTCGCCGCGCAAGTTGATTATCAATCCGTTAAGGCTGATGTTGCCTTCAGCGAGGTTGCAGCATTGCCAGTGCGTCAGCCGGACGCTCGCATAGCCTACGGCGGTGATGCACTGCAATTCGGGCTGTTGTGGCTGCCATCAGGCAGCGGCGGCGTAACCGGAGCTGATTCAAGACCTCCGGTCGTGGTGCTGATTCACGGAGGCTGCTGGCTCAATACCTACGGCATTGACCATACCTTCGCCCTGAGCACGGCATTGGCTCAGGCCGGTTATGCAGTCTGGTCGCTGGAATACCGGCGTACCGGAGACGCCGGCGGCGGCTGGCCAGGCACCTTTAACGATATCATGGCAGGCGTTCGTCATCTGCAGAATCTGCACGGCCATGCGCTGGATACTGACAGATTCGTGATTGCCGGACACTCCGCTGGCGGCCATCTGGCCCTGCTGGCCGGCCGAGACACGCCGGCCGCTGCTGCGGTGCTGGGGCTGGCCGCCATCAGCGACATTACTGCCTATGCGGCGGGCAGCAACAGCTGTGAAACTGCGACAACATTGTTTATGGGCGGTACACCGCAGGAGCGGTCGGATGCCTATCAGGCTGGCAATCCGAGTGCCCACCAGGCGCACGCCAACACAGTGCTGCTGCATGGTGCCGCCGACACCGTGGTACCGGTGAATCAGTCACTGATGATCGGTGCGCGCACGCTGTTCGTGGAGGACGGCGGCCATTTCGATTGGGTGCATCCCGGCACGCGCAGTTTCAGGGTTCTGTTGTCGACCTTGCAGAGTGTGTTGCCACTATGAGTGCGGGCGCGGATTCCGGCGAAGGTCCTGTGAATGACAAAACCGGGGGTAACAAAACCGGCGGTGGGACACTGGCGCAGATGGATCAGCAGGATCCGTTGGCCGCAAAGATCGAGGCATTTGATATTCCGCGCGACCAGGTCTACCTGGATGGCAATTCCCTGGGTTGTCTGTCGCTGGCGGCGAAACAGCGCGCCAGGGAAGTTGTCGAACAACAATGGGGCCAGGACCTGATCAAGAGCTGGAACCTGCATCAGTGGATTGATCTGCCGGTCCGCGCCGGCGAGAAAATTGCCCGTCTTATCGGCGCTGCGCCTGGTCAGACCATTTGCTGCGATTCGATCTCCGTCAACCTTTTCAAGTTGCTGAGTGCCGCATTGGCAATGCGGGCTGATCGCCGCGTCGTGTTGTCGCCACGAGGCAATTTCCCGACCGATCTGTATATGGTGCAAGGGCTGGCCAGACAGTTGGGCGATGAGCGGTGTTCTCTGCGGCTGGTTGCTGACGAGGACATTACGTCCGCATTGGCCGACGATGTCGCGGTGGTGTTGCTGTCGCATGTCAACTTTCGCAGTGGCGCGCTATACGATATGCACGAAATTACCGCAAAGGCTCAGGCAAAAGGGATTCTGGTCATCTGGGATCTGGCACACAGTGCCGGCGTTGTGCCCGTGCAACTGGACGCCTGCAGCGTCGATTTTGCTGTTGGGTGCGGATACAAATACCTGAACGGCGGCCCGGGTGCGCCGGCGTTCCTGTACGTGGCCGAACGCCATCAGACACTGGCTCGGCAGCCATTGAGCGGCTGGATGGGGCATATGGCGCCATTTGAATTTGAAAATGAATATCAGCCCGCCCCTGGTGTGGCCGGCTTCCTGTCGGGGACGCCCCCGGTAATATCCTTGAGTATTCTGGATGCCGCGCTGGACGTGTTTGCCGACGTGGATGTCGCGCAGCTGCGGCGTAAATCGTTGGCGCTTGCCGGTGTGTTCATGCAAGGAGTAGAACAGTCGCCACCATTGCGGGAGCTGCGCTTGTGTTCACCTGTGGATGAGGCGCAACGTGGTGCCCAGTTGGCCTATCGGCACCCACAGGCATTTGCCATCTGTCAGGCATTGATCGCCCACGGTGTGATTGCAGATTTTCGGGCGCCGGATATTCTTCGCGTCGGCTTCAGTCCACTGTTTTTGCGTTTTACCGACATCGGGCGTAGCGTCGATGTGCTGTGCCGAATCATGCAGGAACAGCTTTGGCGAGACCCGGTTTACAACGTCAGACACAAGGTCACCTGAGTTCAGCGAGGGTCGGCACTAAAGCGGCGTCGGTACTTGCGACTTAGCCTGGCGATGGCAACGCCGCCGATGATCCCCGGCGCCACCCAGAACACCACGCCCAGACCGGCGAAGCTGTCCTCGCTTAGCAAAGGACCCAGCAGGCCGGCGGCGCCGACCACAAAAAAGGCCGTGTAAGCGCCAATTCCCGAGGCGATCAGCGCCCCCGGGTGCTCCACCCACCATTCCCGGGGGTGCGCCAGATCAGCCTTGAAGCTGTAGCGCAAAAAGCCCAACGCCAGCCATGTCTCCAGAGCCCCAAAAATCAGCATCAGAATATCGCCGCGCCGACCACCAATGAGCAGCAGAGTAAACCCGGCCGTCAGTAGTGCCAGGCACAACGCGACATGCAGGGGTCTGCGCAGGATGCTGCGGTCCTCCTTGTGCTGAATAACCAGCCAGCCATGACGGGTAGTCGCCAGCACCAATATGCTGAGCGACAGCAGAAACGTTGCGGTGGATCGTATGCCGGTACTGACAGCGGCCATTGCCTCTGGTGTGGATGTGGCGGTGACAGGATGGGTGATCAGCGGCCGCCACAGATCCAGTGATGCCATGATTACCCCTGACCAGCCAACCGTGTACATGATGATGGCAAAAACACGGCCGAAGCGTTTGTGATTGAGCGCGCCTTTTTTACTGAGGGCCGGTACCCAGAAGACTGCCAGCGCAAGGACGCCGGCAACGATATGCAGATACAGGGCAGACTGATGGAGCCAGAGCATAGTAAGGGCCTCGGTTTAAAGTCGTGTGGACAGCGTTCAATGTAGGGTGAGGTGAGGCGGTCGGAACAGTGCCAAAAGCCACCTTCACACGGGTGACTTATGGCCTAGTGAAGGAAATTGCCGCTATGGCATACTGTCGTAAAGCAGGATCGATACCTTGCACCGGAGCCGGGGATGAAAATACGTGTCATGTTGGCCGAAGACCAGAATCTCGTGCGTCTCGGCATCTGCAGTTTGCTCGAACTCAGTAATGACATAGAAGTTGTTGGTCAGGTGGAAGACGGCAGTCAGGTTGTGGATGGTATTGGTCGGTTCCAGCCGGATGTTCTGCTTATCGACATTCGCATGCCCAGAATGACCGGTATTGATGCGTTACATGCGATGCGTGAGGCTGGATGTATGGTGCCCAGCATTATCCTGACCACGTTTGATGACAGTCAACTGGTCATGGAAGGCATTGCCGCGGGTGCGCGGGGATATCTGCTCAAGGACGTGTCTCTGGAAAGTCTGGTGGGTGCGATCGAGACAGTCCATGCCGGAGGCACCCTGATGCAGCCGGCGCTGACGGAAAGGATTCTCAAGGGCCTGTCGAGTATGGCGCCGCGATTTGATGATATGGCTGCTGCGGACTCCCTGAGCGATAAGGAGATCGAAGTGCTGCGCCTGATGGCCGGCGGCTTCAGCAATCGCGAGATCTCGAACACCATTCACAAATCCGAAGGTACGATCAAGAATCAGGTGTCCTCCATTCTGGAAAAACTGGGTGTACGCGATCGCACGCAGGCCGTTCTGCGTGCGATCAATCTGGGGTTGCTGTGAGGATCGGGGTGAGCGTCAGGGCAGGGACTTGAACGCGGCCAGCGCCGCCTCGCGTGACTCTTTCAGATCAACGACCGGGCTCGGATAGTTCTCATCAAGGCGCACACCGGCGCTGCGCAGTACATCGGCGGGTGCCTCGAACGGGGCGTGAATGTGTTTGTCCGGCAGCGTAGCCAGCTCGGGCAGATAGCGCCTCAGGTAATCGCCTTCCTTGTCGAACTTACGGCTTTGCAGCACCGGGTTGAAGACCCGAAAGTAGGGCGACGCATCGGCACCGCAGCCCGCGATCCATTGCCAGCTGGCGCTGTTGTTGGGCAGGTTGGCATCCACCAGACAATCCCAGAACCACTCTTCACCGGCGTGCCAGTGAAGCAGCAGGTTCTTGACCAGATATGAACCGACGACCATGCGGACCCTATTGTGCATATAGCCAGTCTGCCAAAGCTCACGCATGCCGGCGTCGACCAGCGGCATACCGGTAAGACCATGCTGCCAGGCGCGCAAGCGGTCGCTGTTGGTTTGCCAGGGAAAGTGGTTAAAACGCTTTTGTATTGCTACGCGAGGCAGGTCCGGGTTGTGGTACAGCAGCGAATAGGAAAATTCGCGCCAGCCGATCTCCGACAGAAAATTGTCCAGGTCATTCTCCATGCGGCCAGCTGTACCTGCCGACTGTGCTTCGTGCCATACCTGTCGGGGCGAAATTTCACCGAAGTGCAAGTAGGGAGACAGGCGTGAAACGTTGTCGCGGGCCGGGAAATTGCGTCCCTCCTTGTAATCTTCGAGGCCTCTGTCCAGAAACAGTCGTAGCCTCTGCTGTGCGGCTTTTTCCCCCACCTGCCAGGTCTTTGCCATAGTTTTGTCCCAGGGTATGGTCGGCAACAGTCCCAGCGCGTCAATGCCATCCGGCCCCGTCAGGCCCTGGAGCCAGGCACTGTCCGCTATCGATGTTGCATCCACCATCGTCTGTTTAAGTCGGCCGGGCGCGGGCAGCGGTCGTGTCGGCGGCTCAGCCTTCAGGCAACCGCGTCGATAAAAAGGCGTAAATACCCGATACGGTGTGCCGTCATCCTTAAGAATGCGCCAGGGCTCCCACAAAAGCGAGCCGTTGCTGCTGTAAACCACGGTGCCGTCATCGTTGAGCTGCTTTTTAATCTGGCTGTCGCGTCTGATGCGCCAGGGTTCGTAGCAACGATTCCAGTAAATGTCGTCAATCTGGAGTGTTTTTACCAGCCTGGGGATCAGGGTCTGGGGGGCGCCCTGCAGAACCAGCAAATTGCCGTTCAGGGATGCCGATAAAGCGTGCAACGAATGGTGAAGCCACCAACGGCTGGCGCCGCCCATGGCCCATTCACCGCTATTGCTGTCATCCAGAATGTAAACAGGGACCACAACGCCGTTGTTACAGGCATCATGGAGTGCCGGGTTGTCGGTCAGTCGCAGGTCCTGTCGGAACCAGACGAGATTGGTGCGTGGCGCTGTGATGGCGGTGCCCCCTGAGTGAGGTCAGTTCGTTGAATGCAAGTCGCTGATAGTACGTTGCGCAGTCCAGCCAGGATCATCCAGCCGGTAACAAATCGCGGCGCGAATCTGTTATCTTGTGGCGGATCAACGCTTTGGTAGGCTGTTGCCGAATCAATAACGACTTTGCTGGAGTCGCCGGGGATAATCAATGTGGAATCACTCATGTTCTGCTACACGCAGCCAGCTGGTGGGCGCCAATGATAGCTGACGACAACAGGCAAACGCTGCGTCAGCGCTTATACCGGCAGCTTTACGCCGGTGCCTGGGTTGGTGAAGGTCTGTCCCCGGTCAACAGACTGGTGTGCCTGCTGGTGATCGTTGCCGCGACCGTGGCGGTGCTGGATACCGAGGTCACGCTGCGAGCCCGCTTCGAAGACACGTTTTTTGCCATCGAACTGGCGTTGTTTATTTTTTTTGCACTGGAATACATCGCCCGTGTATACGCAGCAGGAGAGGACCCCCGCTATCGGGGATTGGGTGGCCGGCTGAAATATATTGTCAGTTTCTGGGCTCTGATAGACTTACTGGCTATTATTCCGTTTCTGGTGACCCTGGGCGTCAGTGATGCGTACGTATTACGTCTGATGCGTTTGCTGCGGCTGATGCGACTGGCCAGGCTGGGCCGTTTCAGCGATGCTATTGATGCTGTGCTGGTGGCGGTCGGGGAAAGACGCTATGAGCTGATATTGAGTCTGCTGGCGGCGGTTTTCCTGCTGGTCGGATCTTCATCAGTGCTTTACGTGGTGGAGGCCGAGGCGCAACCTGAGGCGTTTGGCAGTATCCCCAGGGCGCTGTGGTGGAGCATCGCCACGCTTACCACGGTGGGTTATGGTGACGTCACCCCCGTCACGGTGCTCGGAAAGCTGTTCGCCGGCATAACGGCCATCGCCGGCATCGGTCTGATTGCCATGCCCACCGGCGTCCTGGCAGCGGCCTTCAGCGATGCGCTGCAACGCAAACGGGCCGGATCCGGACAAAGCCGTGCTGACGCGGCAGCCGACACACGTGAGACCAAAGAGAGAGATTATGACTAGCACCACCCGCGAACAGATGCGCGCTGAAACGCCAGGATTCCCGCAGTGAATATTGTGTCGCCACGCCATGTGGATAGCTGGACTCACACGCGGGGCGGCGACCCCCGCGGTTATATTGATGCCACGCAGCTTCGGGAGTTGTGGATCCACACGGGCAGCGTCTGTAACCTGGCCTGCCCGTTTTGCCTTGAAGGCTCAAAGCCAGGTGACACCCGGATTCCGGCCATGTCTCTGGAGGACCTCCGACCCTTCATCCACGAGGCCGTGGATATGGGCGTCGGGCAGTTCTCCTTTACCGGCGGCGAACCCTTTGTGATCCGTGAATTTGTCAATATTCTGGACTACGCCAGTCAACACAAGCCCTGTTTTGTACTGACCAATGGCACGCGGGTCTTGATGCAACGTGCCCATCAGATTCTGCCACTGCTCGACAACCCGTTTCCGGTCAGCTTTCGCATCAGCCTGGATTACCCTGACGCGGCGCGCCATGATGCGGGCAGGGGTGAGGGCAGCTTCGCCGAGTCCCTGCAAAGTATCCGCTGGTTGCACGAGCAGGGATTCAAGGTGTCGGTGGCGCGGCAGATGGAAAGTAATGAAGACAGTGAGGCGATAGAGGCTCAGTATCGCGACGTTTTCAGTCAGCATGGCATTCCGCAAGCGGTCGCGTTCACGGCCTTTCCCGATTTTGGCGTGCCGGGCACAGAAGATGGCAGCCCGGAAGTGACCGAAAGCTGCATGGAGAAATACCCTACCGTGCAAAGTCGCGATCACTTTATGTGTACGCATACCCGGATGCTGGTTAACACGTCGCGAGGCGTGCGCGTTTATGCCTGTACACTGGTAGACGACGACCCGGACTATGATCTTGGTGGCACGCTGGCAGAGAGCATGGAGACGCGCGTCATGCTTCGCCACCATCGCTGTTTCAGCTGTTACAGATTTGGCGCCAGTTGCAGCGCCCCCGTTTAGGTACTCTTGTTTAAGTAATCTCGTTTAAGTAATCCCGTTTAAGTACTCCCGTTCAAGCACTGCCGTTCAAGGAAAAAACATGTACGACATCGTCAAGGACTACTATGGCAAGCAGCTGCAAAGCTCTGCCGATTTAAAAACCTCTGCCTGTTGCGATGCCAGTGCCATGCCCGAGTGGTTGAAGCCACTGTTGTCGCGCATTCATCCCGAAGTCCTGGCGCGCTATTACGGCTGTGGCCTGGTAGCGCCGATCGAACTGGAAGGCTGCACGATACTGGATCTGGGCTGCGGCACCGGTCGCGATGTCTATGCGCTGGCGCAGATGGTGGGTAGCGGCGGACGGATCATCGGCCTGGACATGACCGATGAGCAACTTGCCGTCGCCGAACAACACAAGGACTGGCATGCGGAGCAATTTGGTTATGATAACGTACAGTTTGTGCAGGGTTACATGGAGCAACTGGATCAGCTGGACCTGGCGCCGGGTTCGGTAGATATCATCGTTTCCAACTGCGTGCTCAACCTGTCGCCGGACAAAGGGGCAGTGCTCAAAGGGGTATTTCGTTTACTGAAGCCGGGCGGCGAGTTCTATTTCTCTGATGTTTACGCTGACCGGCGGGTGCCGGAGACAGTGAAGAATGATCCGGTTCTGTATGGTGAATGTCTGGGCGGTGCCCTGTATTGGAATGACTTTCAGCATATGGCGCGCCGCGCCGGGTTTGTCGATCCGCGGCTGGTGGAAGACCGGCCCCTGGAAATGACCGATCCGGCCATTGCTGCGCGCATCGGGCCCATCGGTTTTCACTCGGCAACCTATCGCCTGTTTAAACTTGATGGGCTGGAGCCGGACTGCGAGGACTACGGTCAGGCGGTGATCTATAAAGGCACGCTGGCCAATTCACCAGACCGCTTTGTGCTGGACAAGCATCATGATATCGAGACCGGCCGGGTGTTCCCGGTCTGTGGCAATACCTGGCGTATGCTGCATGACACCCGGTTCGCTGCACACTTTGAGTTCATCGGCGATTTCAGCAGGCACTATGGCATTTTTGAAGGCTGTGGGGTTGGCTTGCCGTTTGATCGCGATAGCAGTGGCGGTGATGCCGCAGCCTGTTGTTAATGGATCTCGCCGCGACGGACGCCACCCCTGATTTTGAGCATCTGAATACCGATGATGCGTCGCTGCACGAAAGCGCCCAGGCATGGTTGTCTGTCGAATACTCCCAGATTGACGCGGGCGAGTTTAACGGCCGCATAACCCGTTGTGATCTGGGGCCGGTCACCACCTTTCTGGAATGCCAGAACAAGGCAGTACACAAACGGGCACAGGTGCCCGCCAATCGTTGCACCATATCCATGATTGATCATGGCCATAACGCAGCCCGCTTCATGAAACACAGCATGGAGCAGAATGACCAGCTTTTCCTGATGCCAGCCACGACGGACTGTGATCTGGTGATTCCCGGTGGGGTCACCTCGTGTTATGCGGTGATGAATGAAAGTGACCTGCTTGATGGCATCCGGGCACTGGGTGTTGAGGGTTGGGAACAGGACATTGATGGCCTGCAGGTATACAACTCCGGTAGTAGTCGTCAGTTGCTGGAACAATTCGCCGGCATTGCCATGAATCAGGACCACCTGGCGCTATCAGTGTCAGACGATGACGTCGCTACGGGCCAGCAATTGTTGCATCAACTGGCGCTGATTATCCATCAGGCATCTGCAGTTGGCACCACCGTTGACAGCGGCCAGTACCTTCGAGAACGTAGGTTGGAGGTGGTACGCAAAACCCGGGACTATATACTGTCGTGCCTGGATCAGCATAGCAGTCCGAGTGTCGTGGATATCTGCAAGGATATTGGCGTCAGCGCCCGGGTTCTGCAATACAGTTTTAATGATTTTATGCAGATCACACCGGTCGCCTATTTGCGTATCCTTCGCCTCAATAAAGTCAGACAGCAACTGCTGATGCCCACCCATGCCATGGTGACAGTCACCGAAGTGGCTACCCGCTACGGTTTCATGCATCTGAGCAATTTCGCCCGCGACTACGCCAGCCTGTTTGGTGAGCGTCCCTCAACGACACTGCAGCGCGGCCTGCGCTGAGCCCCGCACGATGCCTCCTTTGCTGGTGTTAATACCCGTTTGACTGTGAGAAATGCGCAAATGGGATAGTCACGGTTGCCATTGCCTTCGATGATACGAGCTATTTGTTAGCCGTTTGTCGGCGTCAGGGAACCGGTATCATGCACCGCTTTGCGTCATTACATCTCGCTCTCAATCCAGCTAAATTCGTGGCGCTTGCGCTGGCCGCAGTTTTAGTGACATTTCCCGGCATGGCGCTGGCACAAGACCGGATTTACTGGGATGGCGGCAATACCACACAGAATGGCGCCGTGGATGGCGGTGATGGCACCTGGGACGATGCCTCCAGCAACTGGGCCAATCAGGCTGGCACCGTGAATTACGCCGCCGATGGCCTTGGCGCTCTGCCGGACCGGCGGTTCAGTGGTACGGGCGGAACGGTCAATGTCACCGCAACGACGCCTCAGGCCGGCCGGATGCAGTTCAGTAGCAGTGGTTATCGCCTGCAGGGCGCCGCAGTTGATGTGCAGGGGCCACTGGTGCTGAGCACCGGCACTACCACAACCATCGCCAACGCCCTGACCGCCGACGGTCTGGAGTCGGCCAGCACCGGCGCACTGATTATCGATTCCACGGGCACGCTGCAAATAGACACAGGCGAGTCGGTGGCGGCCATTGCCGGCAATATCACCAATAGCGGGTCGCTGGTCTTCAACCGCTCTGACGACTTTGTGTTATCCAATTCAATCAGTGGCTCAGGCCTTATACGGCAGCAGGGCACGGGTAAGCTGTCACTGGATCGAGCAGGTGCGACGTACAGCGGCAATGTGGAAGTCACCAACGGCACATTCAGTCCATATCAGGTCGAGATCCTGGGCGTCGTGACGCTGGACGGTGGCACCCTGGCGAATCTGCAACCGGCGGACCCGCCGGGCGAGATAGCACTGGCCGCAGGTGGCGGCACACTCGACGTTACTTATCCGATCTTTAGTACGGGCAACAACATCAGCGGCATTGGCAAACTGACCAAAACCGGCACTGGTGAACTGCGACTGAAAGGCGACAGGACGTTTTCGGGCGGCATGGACATAAACCAGGGCAGGGTGGTTTTTCGTGACTCATCCAGCGCGGTAACCTCCCCGTTTGGCAGCGGACTGCTCACGGTGGCGGCAGGTGCTATTCTTTCCCTGGGCGACGCAATGACAGTGCCAAACGCGGTCTCATTGGTCGCAACCAGCGATTTGCGAATATCATTTGCTTTTCCGATAACACTGTCCGGCAATATCAATTTTGGCGGTGGTTCTGAGGCAATAACAGTCGCCGGAGGGGGGGCTACTGAGCATACACTGAATTTTTCCGGTGTCTGTCTCTTATACACATCTCCGAGCCCACGAGACAGGCAGAAA
>CAJXPR010000115.1 GCA_913058135.1 uncultured Gammaproteobacteria bacterium | reverse complement strand
CGAGATTTCTGCCTGTCTCGTGGGCTCGGAGATGTGTATAAGAGACAGGGTTCCGGTAACCGTTCGGTGACCAATATGTTCATCGACCTGGGCATGCGGGTTGGCATGACCGAAGATCAGTTCCTTGAGGAAATGACCAATCGCCGCAGAAACCTTGATCTGGGTCCCAATGACCACGTGATTGGCTGTCCGTTGTGTCTGGCGCCGCTGGTGGCGCCCATTGAGCTGACCGATGAGGAAAAGGAAACGATGTCCGAGGCAATGATCAATTACCTCACAGTGACTGACGATGAAAAAGAAAAAATGCCGGAAGCAATGATCAGCCGGGCGGAGGTACAGTAATGCTCGTACGTTTTGGAAAAACCTGCTCTGTTGCCCTGGCAACTGTATTGAGTGTGGCAATGCTGTGGTCTGTGGCGGCTTCCGCCCAGACCTACCGCAAAGGTCAGCACATTGAAGTGGCCTACGAAGGCTGGGAACAGAATGAAGACGGCACTTACAGCTTCCTGTTCGGTTACCACAACGAGAACTGGGAAGAGGAACTGGACGTCCCGGTGGGCGAGAACAATTTCTTCTCGCCGGGAGAGGCCGACCGCGGTCAGCCCACGCACTTTCTGCCACGACGTAACCGCTTCACCTTCAAGGTGCAGGTGCCGGCGGACTGGGGTGACAAGGAACTGGCCTGGACTGTGACCTCTAACGGCGTCACCCGTACCGCCTACGCCACACTGGCCAAGGACTATGTGGTCGACAACGTGGTTATCGCGTCAGAAACCGGGTCACTGGGCGCCGGTACCAGTACCCCCGAGTCACGTGCCAATACACCACCACAGGTGACTGTAATCGGTGACACCATCCGCAATGTGCGGGTCGGTGAGCCGCTGGTATTGCAGGCGCGGGTGGACGACGACGGTCTGCCGACACCAGGAAGTGCAAGTCGTCCCGAGCGTCTGGAAAACCGCACCGCCACCTCGGAGATGCGTCGTTTCATGGAGGCGCCCTCACGTGTCACCGTGGGCAAGACCAATGGTCTGTTTATGTCCTGGAATGTGTACCGGGGTGAAGGCAAGGTCGAATTCTCTCCCCAGCAGGTCAAACCCTGGGAAGATACCCGTGCCAGCGCCAACTCGCCGTGGGGTGCCTACTGGACACCGCCACCCATCCCCGAGGATGGCATCTACGAGGTGACGGTGACCTTCGACGAGCCCGGTCAATACATACTGTGGGGCCGCGCCGATGATGGCGGTCTGTATCACGATCAGTATGTCACGGTGAACGTTAACCAGTAATCACCGGCAGCAGACTGTTCGATAAGCGCTTGTCGCTCCACCCCCGGTCAGCTTTCATCCGGAAAGCTGACCGGGCTTTTTTTTGCCTTCTATATTTGTCCCTCACAGACGCCTCAACAGCAGACTGGAAGCTGCTCAGGCGTCCACAGTGACTCCGTTCATTTCCTTGCGGCAACATGAGCATTGTGCGTATTATTATCAGCAAGAATCTACAATAACAGACTGAAGCAAGACTGCGCCGGGAGCTGCAGATGACGGACATCCTATTCCTGATCACCTGTGCACTGGCAGTTTCCCAACTGCTGTTCATGGCAGCGTCCTACCTTCTCCATTACCGCAAACTGGTGCTCGGTCGCCTGATGGGCCTGTTCAGTCTGGGATTGATGTCCTATATCTTCATGGTGGCGTTGGGCGACTCGCCGGGTAGTGCGCTGACCACACGGATTTTCCGGATCGGTGCGATGCTCACTCCCGCCCTGCTCTGGGTGATCAGCCGCCACCTGTTTCAGGAAAACGCACGTATCCACCCCGTTTTTTGGGGAATGGTCACTACCTACATCGGTATCCGGATTACCGGACTCACACTGCACCCCGAGGGGCTGCCGACCACCGGAATCGACTGGTGGTTATTCAGCATCCTGCCGCAGACTGCCATGGCACTACTGGCCGCCCATGCCATCTACCTGGCGGCGCGCAACAGCGCGGATGACCTGGTGGAACCGCGTCGGCAGATCCGTGTCCCGTTTGTGGTGATCATGGGAATGATCGTCATGGTGATCGTACTGTCCGGTTTCATTTCACCACTGATCAACAACGACGTCAGGACCATCTATGTAGCCCTGATACTGCTCTGCACACTGGCGCTGAACATCACCACTTTCCGCCTCCACGAGGACGCTTCGCAGCTGATTTTTCCCGCCACACGCGCGGACAACGTCACCTCGCTGCATGCACGGGAACTCAGCAATAATGCACTGGCCCAGCAAATCCGGGCGGCGCTGGAGACCAACAAACTGTACGCAGATCCACAGCTGACCATCGGGGATCTGGCCCGCACCCTGTCGCGGCCTGAATACATCCTGCGGCGTTTCATAAACAAGCAGCTGGGCTACCGTAATTTCAACCAATTGCTGAACAAGTGCCGCATCGAACATGCCGCCCAGCGTCTGCGCAATGTTGCCGAGAAACGCCTGCCCATCTCCACGATCGCCATGGAGGTCGGCTACAACTCCCTATCCACCTTTAACAAGTCATTCAAGCAACTGCAGGGAATGACGCCTTCAGAATACCGGACAAGGTATGCGGTTGATATCTGCGTCGGCCGGGCAGCCGACGCAGGAGATGACGACGAACCGGCTCACCCTCCGCTGGATATGGCCAGAGAATAGAGCCGGTTCAGAACTTACCGGAAGCGGAAGTTTACTCTGCCGTAGACTACACGACCCAATACATCCTGACTTTCAGCAGCAACGCCAGCAATCATGCCGGTCTTCTGTGGCATTCTGTCGGTAAGATTACGTGCCCCGACTGAGAAGGCAAACTCACCGCCAAGTGCCTCATAACCGCGATAGGAGTAGAACATGTCCAACTGCGTCCACGCGCGCAGCTTGTCGGTTGGGCCACCCCATTCTGCACCCGGAAAGAACTGCTGGAAGCTGAACTCACTGGCGTCGAACGTGACCTCATCAATGTAGCGCGTCGTCGCACTTACCGTGTGATTACCCTGCATCCAATTGATGCGCAGGTTCGCACGAATCTGCGGGATGGTAGGCACCGCACCAAAAGGATTGTTCTGCTTGCCTACCGCTTCACGGACAGGACCATCCTCCGCGAGCTGGAACTGATAGGTATCCATATAGGTTGCCTGCAACTGCATATTGACAGCACCCCATCCGTTCAGGCCGACATCGTCAAGAGAGAACTCGTAATCGAGTTGTGTATCCCAGGCGCGCACCAGCATCGTTGACGCATTGGAGTCACTTTGCAGGATGCGGTCAGGCGTTGTGATGTCCGCTGCATTACGCACGATGCGCTTATCTGAACGCGGATCGTTCATCCACGCCTGTATTTGTGCAGCGCTCGGATTTGGATTTGCGGTGGTGGGACTAAAGCCTGTGGCCAACTGAAAATTCCGATAGTCGGAGCGCAGGATATCCTCAGTTGTGGTGCTCACGATACGATCTTTAAAGTCTGTTTCACTCCAGGTGATAGACCAGGTCAGATTCTCCATCAGGTTCAGATCAATACCGGCAGAAATGCTGTCGGACGTCTCAGATGCCAGATTGGGATTACCACTTCGGCAAGAGGTGATAAAACCCTGGAAGGTGGAGAACGGATCGGCCACGTTGCTGAGGCCACATACTTCCGGCGAATCAAGTTGCGACAAGGTGGGCACAATGAACGCCTCACCCATCGTTGCGCGAACACTCAACCAACTGGTCGGAACGTAGACAAAACCGAACTTGTCCACAACGGCGCTCTGACCGGTACTGAAACTCTCGTCACGCACCGCAGCACTGAGTTCCAGATTGTCCAAAACCGGGATGGCAAACTCTGCGAACCAGGAATCGCTGGTACGACTCTGGCTGCGGGGCAGTGCCTGCGAGCCGATAAGCTGATCGTCACGAATCGAGGTGGCTGTCGGCCCGTCGGTCTGCTTTTCTTCCCGGCGCTGATAACCGATCGCCATCGATATCCGACCACCAGGCAATTCAAAATCACCAAGCGGCACGGCGCCGTTCGCGATCAGGTCGTAGGTCTGTAGTTGGGTTTTATTATCGATCTGGTCCTGTACGAAAATCGCATCGGCCACATGCTGCGGTGTTCTGAAGCGTGAGTCCACTGCCGCGAATGGGTTGTAGCAGCTATCGACATCGTTGATGACGTCGCAGTTCAGGCCCTGGTTTACGGCGCCCAGACTGAATTGCTGGGTGCTGTTGCTGACATCGTTGAACAGACCGTAGGTATAGTCTGCCCTGCCCTCCCAACCCTCTAACATCGGTATCGGGAAATCCAGTCCTGTAGAAAATCTCACGGTGCGCTTGTCGTTATGGTTGAGCTGGTAGTTGTCGTACTGCTGCATATCCGTGGGAACCGTATTGGTCACGGATCTGTTAAATGGCACCCATTGTGCGCCATTGATATTCACGTCCTCGTAGAATGCGACACCGCCCAGAGGATCGTTGTCGATCGACGAGAAGCGATTGTTCGCGAATACGACCTGACCGGCCGAGTTACGCAGTGGCAGGGGTCGTCCGTAGCCGTCCAGGATGAGTGCACCACCGGCATCGCGTCTGGGTTCTGCGAACAGTTCCTGACCAGCCGAGGTTGTCGCTCTGAAGGTGTTGCCGGGGAGTTCGCCTCTCACCACCGCCAGTGCTTCGGATCTGGCGCCCGGGTTACTGGGATTGTTGCGATTCTGGTAGAGCTGACGATTCCAGATAACCTGCGAGCGGAACGTGACATCTTCGCTCACATCCCAGTTTAGATTCCCGTACAGTGACGAGGTCTGGGTTGCAGGTTGAAAGTCTCGCGTGTCGCCGAAGCTCATGAAGCAGCGACCGCCCAATAGGTTGCCCCAGGGATTATTCCCTGCTGAGACTTGATCGGCTTCCGTTTCACGTCCGCAATTCGGATCGGGCCGGCTGGCAGAACCGCCCGTTAAATCACCATTTGCATCGCGTTGAGGAACCAGATAATTACCAGGGTTGCCGCCGCCGTTGTGGGTCAGGCCGGAGCGTACGTAGTCCGGGCGTTCGTTCCATGCCAGTGTAGAGGAGTCGATGTAGGAGCCGGCCACCACTAAATCAACATCGCCAAAGCTTCTACCGCCCAGGAACGAACTCTCAGTCCGTCCAAAATCACCTCGGCTATCGCCCTCATTGAAGACCTCCACCTCAAGACCGTCGTAGGACTGATAAGGAATCAGGTTAACAACGCCGGCCACTGCATCTGTGCCGTATAGGGCTGCTGCGCCATCAGTGACAATTTCCATACGCTGGAGCGCCGAAGCAGGAAGCAAAGCCTGCGTGGTGTCTGCTGCCACGCGCTTGCCATCGATCAGCGTCAGCGTGGCTCTTGGCCCCAGGCCGCGCAAATTGAAATTTGATATCGTGCTGGTGACACCCTGAATGGAGTTGGTGACGGCTGTGCCATTATTAAAGGTAAGGTTTTGCACGACTTGCGCCATGCTGACCGTTCCCTGCGCCTCGAGGTCTTCAGCACTGAACTGGGTGACTGGTGATGCGGCAACGATGCCTTCGGAACGTCGGATGAAAGATCCGGTTACGACGATCTCTTCCATCTCCGGGGTTTGTGTCGGGGGTTGTGCGAGGGTTTGTCCGGCGCCACCAAGAAGGGCTAGGGCTATCGCGGAACTCAGGAGTTTAACAGTAAACGATGGGCATGGCTGGCTTGGGCGGGACTCTCTCATTGTGTACCTCATTTTTATTTATATTAGATGGATCACACACGCTTAAAATAGCAATGAGAACCAGCTGCGTCTACTAGATTTCAGACGGCTTTGGAATATTTTCTAAATTAGTCGCGCTCGACATAATCCCCTATAATTTTTCGAACGCACGTTCATAATTATTTGTTGACAAACGTGTGTTTCCGAACAGATTTTGTCGCCTCCGGATGCATCAATAATTCGTTCGTGCGTAATGCCTGAACCTGTATGAGATTTGGGAGAAAAGGTAACAGAGCGCCTATCGTTGGCTTTTTTGAATATTGCCGAGCGCTTTTAACCGGGGCTGGTTCAGCCAGCAACTTCAGGTCTGCGCGGCATTAAACTGTCTTCTATTTTGTCGCCGGTTATTGTACTGTTGGTTTAAGTAAGTCCATGACATTACTCGAGGAGAACACAATGAAAACAAGACACACTCCCGGCATGTTAGGCAAGACCTGCGCAGGATTAGCGGCCCTCATGATGTTGGTGGTGGCAGGACCAGGATTGTCGCAGGAAACCAGCGCCCAGCATCAGAACCCGGCCACGACGCAGACGACCTACGCCGCCGATGTGGCAGCCATCATCAATGAAAACTGCGTGGTCTGTCACCGCGAAGGTGGCATTGCACCCATGCAGTTGACCAACTACGAACAGGTGCGACCCTGGGCGCCGCTGATCCAGGACCGGGTCGTCAACCGCAAGATGCCCCCCTACTCCTACGACCATGGCATCGGCATCCAGGAACTGCAGGGCGACTGGCGTCTGTCTGAGGAAGAAATTGATACCATCGTCGCCTGGGTCGGACAGGGGGCACCATCCGGCAACCTCAACGAAATACCTGCCATGCCGGACCTGCCTGACCTGGCAGAATGGAATTTTGCTGATCAATTCGGTCAGCCGGATATCGTGCTGGCGTCAAATTCCATTGATGTGCCGGCCAGCGGCAATGACCTGTGGGATATCCATTTTGTTGAGAGCGGGCTGACCTCGGATCGCTGCATCAAGGCCGTGCAGGTGAAACCCCGCGGTGATGCCAAGTCCGTGGTGCACCACGCCAATACCTATTTCGCAGAAGTCGACGAGAACGGTAACGTTTCCCGAAGCCCGCTGACCGAGTACGCCATGGGCAAATGGGGCGAGATCATCCCCGAAGGCGTCTGCCGCACGGCCTCCGCCGACAAACTGGTGCAGTGGGACATTCACCTGTATCCCGGCGGCATCGGCGCCGTTGCGCCCGGTACCATGATCGAGGACAACGTTGTTGAACTGGGCATCTGGCTGCATGACGAGGATTACCAGGCCGACATCAAGCAGGACCTGGCATCGTATCAGCTGAACCAGGGAGATCTGCTCATTCCTCCCCACGGCAAGATCATGACCCAGGGGTTGCACACATTTGATCACCCGGTGCGGATCGACAGTTTCCAGCCTCATGGCCACCTGCGCATGAACGCTGCATCGCTGGAGATTTTCTATCCGGAGACCGGCCGAACCGAAGTGGTCAGCTCAATTTCCGACTGGAGCGCGGTGTGGCATCACAGCCACCTGTTCGAGCCTGATGCCGCACCGCTGCTGCCCACCGGGGCCGTGCTGATCATCAAACAGTGGTATGACAATACCGCCGACAACCCCAACAACCCTGACCCTCGCCAGTGGGTCGCCTGGGGGCAGCGCACCGCCGATGAAATGACACATGCCTGGATAGCGGTGTCCCATCTTGACGAGGAAACCTATCAGGAATTGTTGGCCGAGCGCAAAGCCAACGAAAACGGGGCCCTGGCCATGACGTCAAACAACTAGCAGGCTGTTGAAAAACTATCTCGGCTTTGGCTTCCTGCGTCGCTCTACCTCCTGCATCCATGCAGTCGTGCGTTGCCATTGCTTCGTTGAGAACAGGCTCGCACTGGCTGCCTCGAATACGTTTTTCAACAACCTGCTAGGAAGCAAATATTAATAATAAGAATGGAGAGCATGTACATGCGATTTATGAGTTCCTTTGCGGATGGAGCGGCTCGAGCGGCGCTGGTGCTGCTGGCAAATGTGTCGATGATCACCAGCCTTGGCGCGCAACCGGATGACCGTTTACTGAGACCGTCCCCTGGCGCTGGCACGCCCGTCATTCCATTCATGGAAGGCTGGTATGGCAACGAAGACGGATCGGTGACGGTTTCCTTCGGTTATCAGAATCGCAACCGGGAGCCGGTGCTTATCCCGTTGGGGGAGAACAATCGCATTGAGCCGGAAGGCCTGAGCGGCATGCAGCCAGAGTACTTTCTGCCCGGGCGTCACCACGGTGTATTTGCCGTCACCATCCCCGCCGCCATGGACGGAGAAACCATCTGGTGGCACCTGATCTCCGAGGGTGAAGAGCTCAAAGTACCCGGCGAGCGTGGCTCCACGGCCTACGAACTGGACCGCAACCCGCGCCCTCAGGGCAGCGTTCAGCCACGGATCGGTTTCAGTGAGCGCGGACCGCATGGTGTGGGCCCGGAAGGCATCATCGCCAGGCAGGCACTGCAAGCGGCGATCAATCAGCCTGTCACTCTGGAGGTCTGGGCCCATGACCCGTCCAGCTACGACTCAAACGATCCGCGTTATGCCAAACCGCTGGACACCCGGGTTTCTTGGTACAAACATCAGGGGCCCGGTGAGGTGAACTTCATCGCACATGAGTCGATGCCCTTCCTCGACACGCGTCCTGCCTCACCGCTGAGCCGCAACGCGCCGCCGCAGCATGCCGTGGCGGTCAAGGAAAGCGAGGGACCCGCACGGGTGACAGCCTCGTTCTCCGCACCGGGCGAATACCTGATTCGCGCCCGTCTCGATAACTGGAATGCTTCCGACAGCGATGCCCTGGACCAGTGTTGCTGGAGCAACGCCTATCAGCGTGTTGTCGTCACCGAATGATACGCGGGGTTTTGACCATGCTCAGCAAGCAGCTAACGTTTTGCAGGCCCGTCGTGGCGCTGTTGCTGGGGCTCTCGCTGTCCACCAGCGCCCTCGCGCAGGCCAATCCCGAGACAGAGCATGTCGAACTGGCCCGGCTCTATGACGCCTTCACGGTCACCCATGCCGCTGCGCTGGATGCTATCGTCAAGACAAACATGGACCCCCAATACGCTCAGGCGCGGGCGGACATGCGTAAGCAACTGGAACAAAGGCAGGACCAGGGCCACGGACAGATGATGTCACACGGCATGATGCACGGTTCCGGCAGCAGCGATACGCATGACATGGATATGAACGGCCCTTATCGCGCGCTGGATGTGCAGGTGCGGGTCGACATGGGACGACTGGTGCGTGCCGACCACGCTGACACGGCCGCCGCCGAGGCTTATGACAATGTTGCTGCGTTACCCCGCCACGCCGCGATGGTGCTGGCTGCGGGCCGGCAATTCGAAGAGCAGCTGTGGGCGCTGTGGACCGACCCGGCCAGGAGCATTGATGCCAAAGTGCAGGCAACCCAGGCAGTCATTGAGGATTATCGAACCGGGGATCCCATGCACGCCGTCGCCGGGCGACCCAAGCCGGTCTCGCTGTATCTTGACCACACCTATGCTGGCAGCCTGAAGAGCGCCTACCCGCGCCTCAGTGGCCTGCTCTGGTCCAATCAATGGCTGCAACTGGCCTCCCTGGAGGCCATCATCCGAGGGCAGGTGGACCCGCAGTTTGCAGGTCGTGTTGCTGACACGCTGGAGCGCTACTACAACAAGCTGGGGTCAGACAGCGGCATGAGCATGTTCCCCTCGCCCGTGGAGATGCCCACGGTACCAACGATAGCGCCAACCCTGTACACCCTGGCGCCTGAGGCCTCGATCATCGTTGACAACCTGAACATGCTGGATGCGGCCATTGCCGATATCATCGCCTACCCCGGGCTGGATGCAAATACCCGCGAGCAGGCGATCCTGGCAACAGTGGCGCAGTTTACCGACGACAACATCGCCACCGACGACATGAGCTACCTGCTGTCAGCCCTGCGCGGCGGCATCTACAACCAGGGTGGGCCGGCCATCGGCGAACTGCAAGGCTCCGAGCGCAACCGCTCCCGCGACGCCATGGGCATGCAGCACCCTATGAGTATGTCTGGGCCGAATTGAGGAATGGGGTGTGGGGCAATTAAGTCAGAGACTTATTCCCTAATTCACAATATCACGTTCAACATTAATTGAATTTAGCTCCAGCTCTTGTGTCCGGCGATTACACGATTTTTATCGAGTTTACGGGCACCTGAAGGATAGAATGTTAGTTGTCATGAGCCCATTCTGAATATAATGAAATAACAAAGGGTGAAAGCAATGAAAAAACCCTCTCTGATTTCTGTGCTCATTGGCTGCGCTTTACTCTCTTTCACGAATTTGACTTCGGCTCAGGAACAGCGTCCATTCAGGTTTTTCTTCAATGCATCAGGCCTAAACCCTTCCGCCAGCGGTGTAGCATCGGTAGACCTAGAATTAAAACAACTGCTAGGTTCAGTTGAGTTCATGTCCATGGAACTGGAACGTGACCGGAACAACCGATACGAAGCGGAAGAATTGATACCGCGGGAAAGCGAGTACTTCATGATTTCGGGCTATTGGGAAGCAACTGATTCTGACTATCGGCTATATCTGCCAATCCAATTGGTCCATAACTCCACTTATCCAAGCCCTGATATCAGAGAATTGACCAAGACTGAGAGATTTGTAAACGCCAATGATGCTTTTTTTGTCTCATTGCATATGAGAGCGAGAGATGCATTCGAGGCTGGAAATACTCCACTCGCCTTGCTATTTCTGGAAAAACTTTACGTTCATGAGCTGGTTGAGTTGAGCAATGGAAACAGTGCAGCATTGTCTTATTTCCATACATATGAAGATTCGATAACTCGCCCGGAAAACTTGCCGTACACCCTTACAGTCTGGGATAACATCTACAACAGTTCGAAAGAAAACATCGATCTGGTAATGACATATGCGAATTTCCTGGCAAATCTGGGCAACAAAGAAATCGACGGTTTACCTCTATTTGGATCCAACCTAGGGAATTATAGAAAAAACCGCCTTCACAGCCTTGCTGAACAGAATCTCAATGGACTGTTTACGAACTATGTCAGCATTGCATACCAGCTATTCGATTCACGACAATTTACTGACTGTGTATCCATGAGCTCAAAGCTACTTGAAGAATTAACAAGAGCAGATGACTATCATGCCACAGTAAAGGCAAATGATGACTGGCAGACTAGTTTGACGAGATACCTTCTAATCGGATCAAGCTGCCTGCATCGCGAGTTCGAACTGTCACGCGGGATCGTTGATGGCTCGATGATGTTAGATGATCGGTTTCGAAACTTTATACAACAAGATCCAGATACGCGGAAATTTGCAGAGCTGTATGTGTCTATCGTCGAAGCGTTCAGCCTCGATTATCTGGATGGCGTCTCAGATACTGCTAAGGACGTAAAGAAATATTACATGGCTTACACAGGAACCTGATATGAAATCTTCCCCAATATCATTTGTCTTCATTATGACCAATGTGATAACCGCAATACTGGCCCTGTGCATTATCGCCGTGCCAATATTCATGCATGCGTTTGACGGCACTTATCAATTACCAAACGTGATCAAGGAATGGGGTGGGGTCGTGGTTGGTTACTACTTCGGCAGCTCGTTAACTCTTTTTGTGAAGTATTTTGAGTCTGAAAGCAAATCATCAAAACCAGAGCCTGGAACTTAAGTGGTTTCACGCACACGGTGAATTTGAGCGCGGCTGGGTGGTCGACGCCGGCAGGCAACTACCACTGTAAACCGCCCTACCTGGCCATTGGCTGG
>CAJXPR010000114.1 GCA_913058135.1 uncultured Gammaproteobacteria bacterium | reverse complement strand
GTAGCGCCTGATGCACGCCGATGGCAGCCCTGATTGTGATAAAAAGTAACAGACTGTCAATATCACCGGGTCAGTGGCTGCAAATGCTCAACCAGCAATTGCAGTTGCCGCTGTCCCCTGAACTCGTTGACGTCCAGTCTGTAAACCAGCTGGACCTGCGAAACACTCTGATCCGGCCAAACCAGGGGGTCAATATTGAACGCGATGGCATCGAGCAGATTGTCGCTTCCTGACACCAGCAATGTCATTTTCAAGTGCCTGTCACCAACCAGCCGCTGGCTGACCAACTCGAACTCACCATCAAAAAGCGGCTCTGGAAAACCCTGTCCCCAGGGTCCGGCATGACGCAGTATTTCCGCTGTCTCCAGGCACATATCAGGCACCTCAATCGCGCCGTCGGTCAGCATGCGTTTTTGTCGGGCGTCATTATCCAGCAGACGCTCTGCGGCACTGACAAATGCTGCCTCAAAGTCGGCCAGCCGGGATTTGTCCAGACTCAGTCCGGCCGCCATGGCATGACCGCCAAAACGACTGATCAGCCCCGGCTGTTGCGCAGCGATCTGGTCCAGCAGATCGCGGATATGCAAACCCGGTACTGAACGGGCGGAACCCTTCAGCTCGGAATTGTCGGGCGCGTTACTGTCGGCGTCGGCAAACACAATGACCGGCCGGTGGAACTGTTCTTTCACCCTTGATGCCAGAATGCCCACCACCCCTTGATGCCATTGAGGATCATACAGACAGAGGGCGGCGGGCATCTCCTGCGCGCCGTCCAGCTGGTCCTGCATCAGTCCCAAAGCCACCATGGCCTGATCACGCATTTCTCCTTCAATGCGCTTGCGTTCTTCGTTGATACGGTCCAACTGCGCCGCCAGCTGGCGCGCCGACACGGCATCGTCGCTGAGCAGGCAGGCGATGCCCAGCGACATGTCCTCCAGGCGGCCTGCGGCGTTGAGACGGGGTCCGACGGCGAAACCAAGGTCTGATGCCACCAGCGAGTGATACGGTCGCCGGCCCTGATTCAGGAGCGCCAGGATGCCTTCGCATGCTCGTCCCTGGCGTATTCGCCGCAGCCCGGCGTTGACCAGAATGCGATTGTTGCGATCAAGTGGCACCACATCAGCCACCGTGCCGAGCGCCACCAGATCCAGCAGATCGACCAACCGGGGTTCCGGCAATCCCTGCGCGGTGAACCAGCCCTGTTCACGTAGCAGTGCCCTGAGCCCCAGCATCAGGTAAAACACCACACCCACACCAGCCAGTGCTTTGCTGGCAAATGTGCATCCGGGCTGATTGGGATTCAGAATGGCATCGGCGTCGGGCAAGGTCTGACCCGGCAAATGATGATCGGTAACCAGCACTGCTATACCGGCGGCCCGGGCCATCGCTACGCCTTCATGACTGGAAATGCCGTTGTCTACAGTGATGATGAGGTCGGGTTTACGGGCTATGGCCAGCGGCACTATCTCCGGACTGAGCCCATAACCATAAGTGAAACGATCCGGGACGATGTAATCAACATGAGCGAAACCCATCTGCCGCAGAGCCCGCAAGGCCACAGCGCAACTGGTGGCGCCATCGGCATCGAAATCTGATACCACCAGAATGCGGCCCTGCTGCTGAAGGACCCGCCAAAGCAGGTGGGTGGCCTCAGGCATGCCCTTCAGGCTGGCAGGTGGCAACAGCCCCGCAGTTTCCAGTTTTAGCTCTTCCGGGTCGCTGATCTGGCGACTGGCATAGATTCGGGCGAGCAGCGGAGGAATAGCGACAACTGCCGCCATCAGTGCCGCAACAGCGGCTTCAGGTGGCGTCGGCCGGCGCTGAATCAGCATCACAGTCGCGACTGCATAAAACCGGTGATGGCATTGATATCATTGTCGAGCACATCATAGCGCTCTTCGCGTTCCATCAGGTCCTGCAGGTGTTCAGGTAATGCCGGGTATTCCAGACCGGCTTTTTCAACGGCGTCGGCAAACTTGACCGGATGCGCTGTAGCCAGGGTAATCATGGGCACACTGCGATCCGTGTTGCAGACACGCGCGGCATGCACACCAATGGCGGTGTGCGGGTCGATCAGGAACTGGGTATCGGCATACACCTGGGCAATGACCTGACAGGTAGTCTCATCATCCACGCCCAGGCTGCTGAACAGATCGCGGGCACGCTGCCACTGCTCCGCTTTCAGGTGCTGCGGCGTACTGCCAAGACCGGTGACAAATTCCGTTACCGCATCAGCATCACGGTCAAACAGATCAAAGAGATAACGTTCGAAGTTGCTGGATACCATGATATCCATACTCGGCGACAGCGTGTGCTCCAGGTTGCCCAGAGAATACTCGTTGTCACTGAGCAGACGATGCAGGATATCGTTGCGGTTGGTGGCAATTACCAGCTGCCGGATCGGCAAGCCCATGGAGCGTGCCAGGTAGCCCGCATAAATATCACCGAAATTGCCCGTTGGCACTGAGAACGATACCGGGCGCAAGGGACCACCCAGATTCAGGGAAGCATAGAAATAGTAGACAATCTGCGCCATGATCCTGGCCCAGTTGATGGAATTGACGGCCACCAGTTGTCGGTCAGAGGGCAGGAAAGACTGATCACCAAATGCCGCCTTGACGATACGCTGGCAGTCATCAAAATTGCCGCGCACAGCGATGTTGTGCACATTGTCGCCGGGGATGGTAGTCATCTGCCGACGCTGTACATCCGACACCCGCTTGTACGGATGCAGAATAAACAGATCGATATTGTCACAATGCCGACAACCTTCCAGGGCCGCTGAGCCGGTATCGCCCGATGTTGCGCCCAGCACGGCCACTTTTTTGTTGTCACGGGTCAGCACGTAGTCCAGCAAGCGACCCAGCAACTGCAAGGCGAAATCCTTGAATGCCAGCGTCGGGCCGCAATACAGTTCCAGTACCCATTCATTGGCGTCCAGCTGGCGCAGAGGTGCCACCGCTTTGTGAGTGAATGTCTGGTAACTTTCGCTGATGATGCGCTGTAATACGTCGTCGGGAATCTCCCCGTCAATGAACGGCTGGATAATCCTGAAGGCCAGTTGATCATAAGGCAGCCCAGCCCAGGAAGCGATCTCTGCGGCAGAAAACTGCGGCAGGGATTCGGGCACGTACAGACCACCATCCGGCGCCAGCCCGGTCAACAGTACCTGTTCGAAATTGCAGGCAGGTGATTTACCGCGTGTACTGATGTATTTCATTGCCCGACCTCAACCATTCTCGCCGTCAAACTGTTCTACCCGGATCCGCATGATTTTACCGTCGATATCGTCGAGGTCTTCGAGCACCGCAATCGCCACATCCATGGTCGCCTCATTAATGCGACTGGTCAGCAGCACAATCGGTACAATGCCTTTTTCCAGGTCACTGCCATGCGGCTCTTTTTGAATGACTGCCTCAATATTGATACCATAGGTAGTCAACACCTGGGATATTTTGGCAAATACCCCCACGCGGTCTCGTGCCGAGATACGCAGATAATACTCCGACTCGATTTCAGTGATATCGAGAATCTTAAGATCATTGCGCAAGGCTGTAAACGCCAGCGGTGGAATGCTGCCGCCCTGGGCCTCATTACGGTCGGCGCGCGCAATATCAATGATGTCGGCAACCACCGAGGACGCGGTGGCTTCGGCACCGGCACCGGCGCCGTAATAAAGCGTGCTGCCCGCCGAATCACCTTTCACGACCACCGCGTTCATGACGCCATTAACATTGGCAATCAGTACCTGCTCGGATATCAGGGTAGGATGCACACGCAGCTCGATACCCAGTTCGGTAATACGTGTGATGCCCAGGTGTTTGATACGGTAACCCAGCTCTTCGGCATAGGCTATATCGGCAGTAGTGATATGGCTGATGCCTTCGGTATAGACATGTTCGAACTGCAGCGCTATACCAAATGCATTGGAAGCCAGAATCGCGAGTTTGTGGGCAGCATCTATGCCTTCAACATCGAAGGTCGGATCAGCTTCTGCATACCCCAGCTGCTGGGCTTCCTTGAGCACTTCCGGGAAGTCACGGCTGTGTTCACCCATTTCGGTCAGAATGTAATTGCTGGTGCCGTTGATGATACCGGCCAGCCACTGGATGGAATTGGCAGCCAGTCCTTCACGCAGCGCCTTGATAATGGGAATGCCACCAGCAACAGCACTTTCGTATGAAACCACTACGCCCTTTTTGCGAGCCGCTTCGAATATGGCATTGCCGTGGACAGCAATCAGTGCTTTGTTGGCAGTGACCACGTTTTTGCCATTCTCGATGGCCAGCAGTACCAACTCCAGTGCCGGCTCGTATCCACCGATCAGCTCGACCAGAATATCAACTTCAGGATCGTTGGCGACATCAAACACATCAGTACTGACGCGTATGCCACTCTTTGCCAGATCCGGCGCAGGATGCCGGGTGGCCACATGCACGATGTCCAGATTCATGCCCACCCGGCGGGTAATCTCGGCCTTCTTGTCATTCAGCAAATTGAAGGTACCACCACCGACAGTACCCAGACCACAAATCCCTATACGCAACGACTGCTTTTTACGATCCTGACTCACATTTTCCTCACACTAGCTGTAGCCCGCACACTGACCCGTGCGGTGATTATTATTGATTAGAATTGCCCGGTATCATCGGGGGTGGTTACTGACCCAGTACCGTGGCAGTAAGACGGTCGACATCCATATAGCCGGGAATCAATGTGCCATCGGGCAACACTATTGCCGGCGTGCCGGTGATGCCAATGCGATTGCCCAGGCTGTGGTGATTCAACACCGGGTTCTGGCAATCCCGTTCCGGCAGATTCTGGCCATTCTTGGCCTGGGTAATCGCACGCTGGCGATCATCAGAGCACCAGACGGAGATCATTTTCGGATAGGCTGTCGAGTCCAGGCCGCCGCGCGGGTATGCCAGGTAACGCACCCGAATGCCGTTGGCATTAATGGCCTCGACATCATGATGCAGGCGACGGCAGTAGGTGCAGTCCACATCGGTAAAAACGCTGATGGTGGCCCGGGTTTCACCTTCGGGTTCAAAAATCACCATCTGCTCTTCAGGCACGCCGGCGAGCAGATCACGAACCTGTCCTTTGCGGGTTTCAGCGGTGAGATTGACCAGGCCTTCCGGACGGGTCATGTACATCTCACCGGCAATCATGAAACGGCCGCTTTTATCGGCGAAAAGAATCTCGCCGGAGCTGAGGATCACCTCAACAACATTGGCCATTGGCGTTTCGCGCATGCTTTCAACGCGCAACTGGCCCTGGGAAGCGGCCCCCAGGCTGGTGTTGATGGTCTCGCGCAGACTGGTTTCCCAGTTATCGGTTTGCGCCTGTGTCACGGCCGTCACGGCCATACCCAGAACAACAGCGAGTTGCGACAACCGTCGCCGGGCTGAATTCATGCTCATACCTTGATCACTCCGCTAACTGTATTCATTGGCCGTGTCTGCAAGACTTTACCATGACCGGTCGTGGACAAGAAACTTCCGGACAGCAAATCCTGCGCCATGTCGGTAAAATTGCCGTTCACTGCCAGACAATGATGCAGTTGAGGCAAAAAAAAAGGGGCGCTAAGCTCCCCTTTTTTTGACCTGCTCTGCTATCGCCGGCGCAACTGCCTGATTGAGGCCGCCGCGACCGTGAAATCAGCTGACTTTCTTGTCCAGCTTTTCGGCGATACGGGCAGAACGACCTGAACGCTCACGCAGGTAGTACAGCTTGGCCTGACGCACGTCACCACGACGCTTCAGCGTCACGCTGTCGATCAGCGGGCTGTAGGTCTGGAAGGTACGCTCGACACCCACACCGTGAGAAATCTTGCGCACGGTGAAAGCAGAGTTCAGACCACGGTTACGGACGGCAATGACAACACCTTCGTAGGCCTGCAGACGCTCACGATCGCCTTCCTTGATTTTTACCTGAACAACAACGGTATCACCCGGTGAAAACGCCGGAATCTCCTTGCTCATCTGCTCTTTTTCAATCATATCGATAATTTTGCTGTTGCTCATTGCTGTACTCCCGGTTATTGATACCCCTCAAGCTTTCTGTCGTTCCGCCCCGGGCGGGTCTGTCAGTCAGCTGAGGTACCGTATTCACTCACAAATTCGTTTAACAAAGCCTGCTGTTCCCGAGAGAGCTGCTGTTGCTCAATCATGTCAGGCCGCTTTAGCCATGTCCTGCCCAGTCGCTGCTTCAACTGCCAGCGCCTGATCTGTTCGTGGTTGCCACCCACCAGTACATCCGGTACCGGCAGTCCCGCAAAATCCTGCGGCCGCGTATAGCGCGGACAATCCAGCAAACTAATGCCGTTCAAACCCGATCCGTCATCATCCAGCGGCGCAAACGAATCCAGTCCTGCCGAATCCTCATGTCCCAGCGCACCGGGCTGGTAGCGGATGATCGCATCCAGCATCACCATGGCGGGCAGTTCACCGCCACTGAGAACATAGTCACCAATCGACCATTCCTCATCAATCTCGCTGTGCAGCACGCGCTCATCAATTCCCTGATAACGCCCGCACACCAGCACCATGTTGCTGCGCTGTGCCAGCATTGTCACACCACCCTGATCCAGTCTGCGTCCTTGCGGAGACAGATAGATCACTGTGGGCTTTGCTGACTGCCAGGCCTTCGCCTGATCAATTGCCGCGCACAGAGGGCCGGTTTTCATCAACATGCCGGCACCGCCACCAAAAGGCTTGTCATCGACGGTCCGATGCCGGTCTGTCGCAAAGTCACGTGGATTGTGACAGGACACCTGCATCAGGCCATTACGACAGGCCCTGCCCGTGACGCCATACTGCGTCACAGCGGTAAACATCTCCGGAAACAGCGTAACAATGCCAACCTGCATGTGCGCGTCTCCGTGCAAAACCAATAAACCTGATCTTTCAGGGCCGACACCTCAGATAAGGTAATCCGGCTCCCAATCGACCTCAATACGACTACCGGCCAGATCCACCTTGATCACCACGCGTTCCGGCAGCCAGGGAATCAGCCGCTGATGGTCATCAATACTGTCCGTATCCGGCGTAACTACCATGACATCATTGGCACCGGTCTCAATCAGGCTTTCCACCCGCCCCAGGTTGACCCCGGCGCAATTGAATACCTGCAAACCGATCAACTGATGCCAGTAATAATCATCAGCGTCCAGTTCCGGCAGTGTCTCTGAGGACACGCTCAGCTCCAGACCGGTCAGTTCGCGCACTGCTTCGGGTGTATCAAACCCGACAAAATGCGCGATCAGACCTTTGCCGTGCGGCTTGCCAGCGTCCATTTCCAGCTCCACCTGCGCACCCTCGCGAATTGCGAAAAAATGCCGGTAGCTGAAGATGTTGTCTCTGGGCTGGGTAAACGAAACCAGCTTCACCCAGCCTTTGACGCCATAGGGCGATGCCACACGACCCAGCCGGATGCCTGACTTGTTCAAGGACATCGCCTCTCGACTCTGATCGAAACCGTCGATCAGGCCTGAGTGCTGGCAGCCTGGGCTGCTTCGCTGATCAGCTTGGCAACGCGCTCGCTGGGCTGTGCGCCCTGACCAGACCAGTAGCCAATGCGATCCAGATCGATACGCAGACGCTCTTCGGCACCGCGCGCCAGCGGGTTAAAGAACCCTACACGCTCAATGAAACGGCCGTCACGTGCGTTGCGTGAGTCAGTTACTGTGATGTGGTAAAAAGGCTTTTTCTTGGCGCCGCCGCGAGCCAGTCGGATTGTGACCATAGACTACTTTCCTAATGTTAGCTTCGTACGAAAACAGAGTATTCCCGACACAGTGCCGGAAAAAGTGCGGTATTCTAAGCGAAATGGCCGCTTGTGGGAAGGAATGTTTGCAGGTTTTTTACTGATTTACTGCCTTTATCTGCGCTTTCCTTCCCTGACAATCGTGATCAGAAGCGTGGCGGGCCACCTGCGCCGGGAAAGCCACCCTGCCCCCGCATGCCACCCAGGCCGCGCATCATATTGGCCATGCCGCCGCCTTTCATCTTCTTCATCATTTTCTGCATCTGCTTATGTTGCTTCATCAGCCGGTTCAGATCCTGAATCTGTGTGCCCGAACCCTGGCATATGCGACGCTTGCGGGAGCCGTTGAGCATGTCTGGATTACGACGCTCGCGCGGCGTCATGGAATTGATGATAGCTTCCATACGTCCGAACTGGCCGTCATTGACCTTGGCTGCAGCGCCGGGTGGCAGGGCGCCCATACCCGGCATCTTGTCCATGATGCTGGCCATGCCGCCCATACTCTTCATCTGTTGCAATTGTTCGCGGAAATCTTCCAGGTCAAAGCCTTTGCCCTTCTGGAATTTGCCGGCCAGTCTGGCGGCCTTGTCCTTGTCGACTTTACGCTCGGCCTCTTCGATCAGCGATAGCAGGTCGCCCATACCCAGAATGCGCGAGGCAATCCGGTCCGGGTAAAAAGGCTCCAGGGCATCGGTCTTTTCGCCCATGCCCAGGAACTTGATAGGTTTGCCGGTAATCTGCCGCACGGACAGCGCGGCACCGCCACGGGCGTCGCCATCGGCCTTGGTCAGCACAACACCGGTCAACGGCAGCGCCTCGTTAAAGGCGCGGGCGGTATTGGCCGCGTCCTGACCGGTCATGGCATCAACCACAAACAGGGTTTCGATCGGGTTCAGCAATCGGTGCAGGTCACCAATCTCGGCCATCATCGCGGCATCTACCGCCAGACGACCGGCAGTGTCCACCAGCAGCACGTCAACAAACGCCTTGCGCGCTTCCTTGACGGCGGCCTGCACGATGTCCTGCGGCTTCTGGGACACATCCGAGGCAAAGAATCTGACCCCGACCTCGCTGGCCAGGGTTTCCAGTTGCTTGATCGCCGCCGGACGGTAAACGTCGGCACTGACCACCATGACCGATTTCTTTTTGGAGTCCTTGAGCCAGCGCGCCAGTTTGGCCACCGTGGTGGTCTTGCCCGCACCCTGCAGACCCGCCATCAGCACCACTGCTGGCGGCTGCGCATTGAGATTCAGCTCCTCGTTGGCTGACCCCATGACCGCTTCCAGCTCGGCCTGCACAATCTTGATAAACGCCTGCCCGGGGCTCAGGCTCTGTGACACTTCCTGGCCTACTGCGCGCAGTTTGACCCGATCAATAAAATCCTTGACCACGGGCAAGGCAACATCGGCCTCAAGCAAGGCCCTGCGCACTTCACGCAAGGCTTCCTCAATATTGTTTTCGGTCAAAGTGGCCTTGCCGCTGATTTTGCGGAGAGCCCCGGATAGCCGTTCGGTTAAGCTGTCAAACATCTGTAAAATGCCTCTGCTTGGACACGGCCTGCAAAATGGCAAACCGGTTGGCAACTGGAAAGGCTCCTATTATCACCCTGATGACGGACACCTACAATAGCATCTGACCGGCATGGTCCCTGCCCACGCCGGAAAAAACACTTCAACGCATGCAGCAGTTGTGCGACACTTTGCGCGTTAACGCATACCATTTGGAGCGATACAGGGAACTCATGTCAATTACGACGCTGTCAGGACTTGTTGCGGTCGCGCTGTACCTTGTCAGCCTCACCTTGCAGGGACAGGCAATCAAAGCCAGATCAGCGCGCACCAGCACCCAGACCAGAGTCCTGTTGACCGGGCTGGCAGCCGCCGTTGCCCATAGTGTCAGCGCCTGGACGTTAATCGCGCGCGCAGATGGTTATCATTTTGGCATCATGGAGATCAGCACCCTGATTTTTGCCGTGATTGCGCTGTTCACCATCGCCAGCAGCGCCCGACGTCCGCTGGGAAATCTGATTGTCGGCGTATTTCCGCTGGCAGCGCTGGTCATCATGCTGTCGCTGCTGATTGACAGCAACTATCCCGCCCAGCCACTCACTGCCGGCATCGCCAGCCATATCCTGTTGTCCATCGTGGCCTACAGTCTGTTCACCCTGGCTGCCGTGCAGGCAGCCTTTCTGGCTTTCCAGAACTACCAGTTACGGCACAAACATGCCGCCAGTGTCATCAGGCGCTTCCCTCCACTGCAGGACATGGAGCGACTGCTGTTCGAGCTGATCTGGTTGGCACAGGTATTGTTGAGCCTGGGTATCATTGCCGGCTTCCTGTTCGTGGATGACCTTGGCGCTCAGGGCCTGCCCCACAAAATGTTCTTTTCCGTACTGGCATGGATCGTCTTTGCGGTATTGCTTTGGGGTCGCCACCAGCTGGGCTGGCGTGGCACGACCGCCATTCGTGGCACGCTGGCTGGCTTTATCTGTTTGCTGCTAGGCTTCTACGGCTCCAAATTTGTGCTGGAATTCATTCTGTAGAAAACGGGCCACCGTCATTAGGCCGTCACCAAACCACTCATACGACAACACAAGGAGGTCCTGGTCCTTATGGGCGCTGAATCGTCATCCGTCCCTTTTCTCACTGGCCTGCTGATTTTCCTGGTCATTGCATCAGCCTACTTTTCCAGCTCGGAAACGAGCATGATGAGCCTGAATCGCTACCGTCTCAAACACCGGGTTCGCCAGAAGCATGCCGGTGCCATGCGCGTCAGCAAACTGCTGGAGGCTCCGGACAAACTGCTGGGCGTCATCCTGATTGGCAACAACTTCGTTAACCTGCTGTCCGCATCCATTGCCACGACAATCGCGATACAGTTATTCGGCAACCCCGAGACCGTGCTGACCACCATTGTACTTACCCTGGTGATCCTGATCTTTGCCGAAATAACGCCCAAAACCATTGCCGCCCTTCACCCTGAGCGTATCGCCTATCCGTCCAGCATATTGCTGGTGGTATTGCTGAAACTGCTGTATCCGTTGGTGTGGTTGGCCAATCGTGTCTCACACCTGCTGATACGCATGCTGGGTATCAAACCGGATGCTGCATCGGACCATCAGCTTAGTCCGGAAGAATTGCGTACAGTCGTTAATGAATCCGCGCAGACAATACCCAAGCAGGGCCAGGGTATGCTGTTGAACATTCTCGACCTGGAAAACGTGACCGTTAACGATATTCTGGTACCGCGCAGCGAAATCATAGGCATCGATATCGACAATAGCGTCTCGGACATTCTTGATACTATCAGCAACAGTCAGCACACGCGCATCCCCATCTACCGCAAGAAAATTGACAATGTAGTGGGTGTTCTGCACATGCGCAGCCTGGGTAAATTCCTGCACAACAACGACATCGAGCACGAAGACTTCCTGCGCGAAGCCGACGAGCCCTATTACATTCCCGAAAGTACACCGCTCCATACACAACTTTATAATTTTCAGTCAGGTCGCAGACGCCTGGCCTTTGTTGTTGATGAATACGGAGTTATCAAGGGGATTGTCACACTGGAGGATATCCTGGAAGAAATTGTCGGCGAGTTCACCACTGACATGGCAGACAATAGCCAGGATATCCACCCGCAGCCTGACGGCAGCTTTCTGATTGATGGCACAGCCACCTTGCGCGACATCAACCGGACTCTGGACTGGGACCTCGACTCGGAAAACGCAAAGACAATTAACGGTCTGCTGGTTGAAGCACTGGAGTCAATTCCCGACTCTGCCACCTGCATTCAGGTCGGCAACTATTATGCGGAAATCATCCAGGTGAAGGACAACCTGATCAAGACCTGTCTCTTATACACATCTCCGAGCCCACGAGACAGGCAGAAATC
>CAJXPR010000113.1 GCA_913058135.1 uncultured Gammaproteobacteria bacterium | reverse complement strand
CTACACAGAGTAGATCGTCGGCAGCGTCAGATGTGTATAAGAGACAGCTGCAGCGCATTGCGCAAGGGACAAAGCAGGGCGCTTAACAGCACCTCGAGGGTGTCCAGGTCTGACTCACTGAACCGGGCGTCATGATACAGAACGATCTCCCCCAGATTGTCGCGCTGGGTGATCAGACGGTAACTGCAGCTGTGCAGGCCGGCATTCCCTACGGATATCTGCAACTGGCGGGTCTCGTTAAGGTAAACAAGACCGCAATGTGCTATCAATTCGCTACTTTCTTCATGGAAGAGCTTCAGGATCTCATCCAGGTCCAGCGTCGTCTGTAACCTGGTCAGCAAGCGGTACCGCGCATGGGACAGTGGTTTATTACTGTCGGGGAAATAGTCATTGGCGGCAGGTATCAGTGTTAGCTGATTACGGCCGTGGACGGCATCCTCTACTGCTGTGGCCGAGCTTAGTGGCATAGCCATGTAGATCTCCGGTGTAAGCGTATACCCGGAATAAGCGATAATTGTGCCAATAGTGAATAAAAAGACGTTTTATATTATAAAACAGATAGTTATATCGTTAATTGGCGCACGGGAAGCCGTCATTGCCGGACGATGGGCAGACGCCTTTAAGAGATAGCGGCAAGAAATTGCCGGTTTAATGGCACTTGCCGCCTGGCTGGTGTCAGATTGCCGACGCTTCCCGGCTGCTCTGTTTACCCCTGGTTGCTCTGGTTATTCGGGTTGCAGCTCTGTCAACAGGCTGCGGATATCGATGGCCTGACCGTGCAGCAGCTGGCTGTCGGGCTGCATCAAGTGCAGGTAGGCGGGCATAAGTGACGCCGCGGTCGGCAGTGTCAGAGGGTTCTCTGCCGGATAGGCAGCACGTCGCATTTCCGTTCGGGTCGCACCAGGATTGATACTGTTGACCCGAATATTACTGGTTTCCGTCAACTCGTCGGCAAGTACCTGCATTAGCCCTTCAGTGGCGAATTTACTGACTGCATAGGCGCCCCAGTAGGCCCGGCCTTTGCGTCCAACACTGGATGAAGTAAACAGGATGCGAGCGTCGGGCGATGGCAGCATCGCTGGCAACAGCGCGCGGGTCAACAGGAATGCCGCGTTGACGTTGATCTGCATGATCTTCATCCATGCTTCAGGCGCATAATACTGGATGGGCCCCAGAGCACCGAGTTCACTGGCGTTATGCAGCAATCCGTCCAGCGCAGGAAACTGCTCCTGAACGGAACGCCCCAGAAGGTCGTAATCGTCTGTGCCGGCAATCGCCAGGTCCAATGGATGGATAACAGCTTCGGGCAGGTTCTCGCGGGCAATAACGTCGTAGACAGCTTCCAGCTTTTGCTGCGTGCGCCCCAACAGGATCACCGTGGCGCCGCTACGGGCATAGGTTAATGCCGCCGCCTTGCCAATGCCGTCGCCGGCACCGGTCACCAGTATGGTTCGATCCTGCAGCGTGTCATTGACGGGGATGCTCAGCTCGTCAGTTTCAGCGGTACGGGCGGCTTCAATTTTCATGCGGTATTCCTTGCACTTAACAGGGGAGATTGAATAAGGATGTCAAAGTTACCCGGGACGACAGGCGTTCAGATATTGTCGGATATCGGCAACAGTTTCAGCTATGTAATCCGCGCCCCAATTGGCAATGGGCGGATGCGCGGGCAGGTAGCCATAGGCAGCAGCGATGGTGTGCATGTCTGCGGCATTGCCGGCCTCAACGTCGCGTGGATGGTCGCCCACATAAATCGCCCGGCGCGGTGCACACCCCAAACGTTCGCAGGCCAGCAGCAAAGGTTCGGGATGCGGTTTGGTCTGGCTGACGTGGTCAGGGCATATGAGTACGGCACAGCGCTGCCTCAGTGACAGTTTATCCAGCAGCGGCAAGCTGAACCGCTCTGGCTTGTTGGTGACCACGCCCCAGGCGATGCCCTTGTTTTCCAGCATCGTCAGAAATTCATCCATGTCCGGGAACAGCGCAGAGCGGGTGTCCTGCAGTTGCATCGCGTAGGTGTTGAGCAGGGTCTGCAGCAGAGTGTCAAATCCGTTAGCACCGGGAGCGAGCTGGAAAGCCAGCTCCACCAGTGCGCGCGCGCCGCTGGAAACGGTTGCCAGTATCGCACTGTCAGAGGGCGGTGAAACCCCTTGATCTGCGCAAAGCTCATGCAGGACTGCGGTAAAGTCGGGCGCGGTATCGATCAGTGTGCCGTCCAGATCAAACAGAACTGCAGACACATGTCTGTTACCCAGGCTGGTCATGCCGGCTTCCGGTAATGAACCAGGTAGTTAACATCAATATTTTTCTGCAAGCGATACCGCTTCGTCAACGGGTTGTAGCCCATACCGGTCAGTTCACCCTGCTCCAGTCCGTAATGCCGGCACCAGGACGCCAATTCCGACGGTTTGATAAACTTGGCGTAGTCATGGGTGCCCTTGGGCAGCAGGTTCAGAATGTACTCGGCGCCGACAATGGCAAACAGCCAGGATTTCGGATTACGGTTGAGCGTGGAGAAGAAAATGTGTCCGCCGGGTTTTGCCAGTTTGACACAGGCGGCAACGATGGCTTCCGGATCCGGTACATGTTCCAGCATCTCCAGGCAGGTCACAATATCGAACTGACCCGCCTCGCGCTCCGCCATGGCTTCGGCGGCGATATTCTCGTAGCGAATGTCCAGGCCGCTTTCCAGCTTGTGCAGGCGAGCCACGGCCAGTGACGCTTCCGCCAGGTCGATGGCCGTCACCGTCGCCCCCTGATGCGCCAGCGCTTCGCTGAGAATACCACCGCCGCAGCCGATATCGATGCACTGCTGTCCGGCGGGATTGATTTTGCGACTGATAAATCCCATGCGCAGCGGATTGATCTCATGCAGTGGCCGGAATTCGCTGTTGGGATCCCACCAGCGCGCGGCCAGGGCCTCGAATTTTCTGATCTCGGCATCATCGCGATTACTTTGCTGCGCAGTCATGCTGTGCCTCCGGAGTTGTGGGTTGCCTGCAACTGATGTTGCCACGCCAGTGTCTGCTCCTGCACCTGGCGCCGGTTAATGGTGGTCAGCTCGCCGTCGTTCAGCAGCAGCTTGCCGTTTACCCAGACGTGACTCACCTGGCTGGCCTGTGTTGAATAGACCAGGTGTGAGACCGGGTTGTAAACAGGCATTGCGTTGAGACTGTCCATATCTACGGCCGCGATGTCGGCGCGTTTGCCGATCTCCAGGCTACCGATCAGCTTGTCCAGTCCCATAGCCCTGGCCCCGTTGATCGTCGCCATCTGCAGGGCCTGATAGGCCGGCAGTGCGCTGGCATCGTCGGCACAGGCCTTGGCCAGCAAGGCGGCGGTGCGCATCTCGGAAAACATGTCCAGATCATTATTACTGGCAGCGCCATCGGTACCCAGTGCCACATTGATGCCACCTTGCTGCAACCTGTGTACAGGGCAGAAGCCGCTGGCGAGCTTCAGGTTGGATTCCGGGCAATGGATGATGTGGGTGGCGGTTTCCTGCAACAAGGCCAGGTCATCGTCGTTTATCTGGGTGGCGTGCACGCACAGCATACGGGGACCCAGCATCCCCAGATCATAAAGCCGACGCAACGGACGTTGACCATGCTGGTTGACGGCGTCCTCAACCTCGAACGCGGTTTCATGAACGTGCATGTGGATTGGCAGGTCCAGCTCTTCGGCAAATGTCAGCACCTTGCGCAGAGATTCATCGGACACGGTATACGGCGCATGCGGACCGAATGCGGTGCTCACCAGTTCGCTGTTGCGCCAGGCGTCATGCAGTTCTGTGGTCTTGCGAATACACTCGTCGGCATCCGCTGCCCAGGGGGTGGGGAGGTCAATTACCGGCGCTGCCAGTTGCACGCGCATGCCGGCGTCACTGGCAGCTTTGGCGCTGATTTCGGGAAAGAAGTACATATCCGCGAAGCAGCTGGTGCCGCCACGAATCATTTCCGCGATCGCCAGTTGGGTACCGTGATAGACGAATTCCTCACTGATCCATTTACCTTCTAATGGCCAGATATGTTCATTCAGCCAGGTATGTAGTGGCAGATCGTCCGCAATGCCGCGCAACAATGTCATGCCGGCATGTCCGTGAGTGTTGATCAGGCCCGGGATCAGCGCATGCTGATCGAGATGAATCTCGCGCCCTGCTCTGAAGCGCTGCTGACTTTCGCCTGTCGGGCACAGACCGGTGATCACGCCATTGCGCACAGCGATGCTGTAATTCTCCAGAATGGCATGGTCATCGGTGGCCGGAATTATCCAGCGGGCATGGATCATTAGATCGACGTCTGGCTGGGTTTCGCTGGGGTTCATTACGGCTCCGGTTCAGGTGATCGAGGGGGGCGATTATAACGAATATTGCGCCGGGGAACCTCCGAATAAGTCACCTTAGACATATTCACAGCTTCCTCAAAGCAGGAGCTTGATATCAAACCGGATTTTTATGTCCGGTGACAGGGCAGCTGTGGTAGAATTGAGCAATTTTTTCGATCGGCGATTATTGTAAAATTAACCTGTATAAAGTGCCCGGAAGGGCTGTCTGAAAGAGCTACCTGAAAGTACTACCTGAAAGGACTGCCCCGGGCGAGCTTGGATGAGCCGCTTAAGTCCGCATGAGAGCCTGTAAAATATGACGGAATCTACAAATCAGATATCGCCTGTTTCTCTCGAAAGCGAGATGCGCGAATCCTATCTTGCCTACGCGATGAGTGTAATTGTCGGCCGCGCGCTACCTGACGTTCGCGATGGACTTAAACCTGTGCACAGGCGCGTGCTGTTTGCGATGAATGTGCTCTCCAACGACTGGAACAAGCCCTATAAAAAATCGGCCCGTGTGGTCGGCGATGTGATTGGTAAGTACCACCCGCACGGTGACTCGGCAGTCTACGACACCATTGTGCGCATGGCGCAGGACTTCTCCCTGCGGTATCCGCTGGTGGACGGCCAGGGCAATTTTGGTTCAATAGACGGCGATTCGGCTGCTGCGATGCGTTATACCGAAATTCGCATGGCCAAGATCGCCCATGATCTGATGGCGGACCTTGACAAGGAAACTGTCGATTTTTCCGACAATTATGACGGTACCGAACGCATCCCCGACGTATTCCCTACGCAGGTGCCCAATCTGCTGGTCAATGGTTCGTCTGGCATTGCCGTGGGTATGGCCACAAACATACCGCCACATAACCTGACCGAGGTAGTCGATGCCTGTCTGGCATTGATGGATGATGAGGATATTTCCATTGATGATCTGATGGAATATATCAAGGGCCCGGATTTCCCGACTGCCGCCATCATCAACGGCCGTGCCGGCATTGTTGAAGCCTACAAGACAGGGCGTGGACGCATCTACATGCGCGCGCGCGCGGAAATCATCGAAGATGAAAAAACCAACAAAGCAACCATCATTATCACGGAAATACCCTATCAGCTGAACAAGGCGCGTCTGGTCGAAAAGATCGCCGAGCTGGTTAAGGAAAAGAAGATTGAAGGCATCACCGAGCTGCGTGATGAATCTGACAAGGATGGCCTGCGGGTGGTTATCGAACTGCGCCGCGGCGAAGTCGGTGAAGTTGTGCTGAATAATCTGTACGCGCAAACCCAGATGCAATCGGTATTCGGCATCAACATGGTGGCGCTGGTTGATGGTCAGCCCAAGCTGCTGAACCTGAAGGAGATACTGCAGTCCTTCATACGTCACCGCCGGGAAGTGGTGACCCGACGCACAGTTTACCTGCTGCGCAAGGCACGTGAAAAAGGCCATATCCTGGAAGGTCTGGCAGTGGCATTGGCCAATATCGACGCGGTCATTCAATTAATCAAGGAGTCACCCAGTTCGGCAGAAGCCAAAGAAAAGCTGCTGGCCCGATCGTGGGTGTCCACCAGTGTGCTGGCCATGCTGGGGGAGGCGGGCGCTGATTCATGCCGACCGGAAGAGCTGCCTGTGGAGTACGGTCTCAAGGGTGAGGATTACTTCCTGTCACCTGCGCAGGCGCAAGCCATTCTGGATCTTCGACTGCACCGTCTGACCGGACTTGAGCATGAAAAGCTTATTAATGATTACAAAGAGTTACTGCAGCAAATTGCCGACTTCCTTGAGATTCTGGGAAGTGATGTCCGGCTGTTTGAAGTGATGCGCGAAGAGCTGAATCTGGTTCGCAGCAATTACGGGGACAAACGCCGTACAGAAATTGTTGGCTCGCAACTGGATCTGAGCATGGAAGACCTGATCACCGAGGAAGACCGTGTGGTCACAATTTCCCGCAGTGGTTACGCCAAATCACAGCCTCTTACAGATTATCACGCCCAGCGCCGCGGCGGCATGGGCAAAGCCGCAGCCGCGGTCAAGGATGAGGACGTGGTCGAACATCTATTGATTGCCAGCAGCCACGACACCCTGTTGTGTTTCAGTAGTGCCGGCAAGGTGTACTGGTTGCGGGTATTCAATATTCCTCTCGCCAGTCGCACCTCACGCGGACGCCCGCTGGTCAATATTCTGCCGCTGGAGGAGGGTGAGCGTATCACCAGCATGTTGCCGATACGTGAGTACACAGAGGGTTATTTCATATTCATGGCAACAGCCATGGGCACTGTCAAGAAAACCTCGCTAACCAGTTTCTCGCGACCGCGCAGTGTCGGTCTGCGAGCCATTGAGCTGGACGAGGGTGATCGTCTGGTAGGCACGGCGCTGACCGATGGACAACGCGATATCATGCTGTTCGGCAGTGGCGGCAAGGTGCTGCGCTTTAACGAAGCCGGGGTGCGCACCATGGGCAGGACCGCGCGAGGCGTGCGCGGTATCCGCTTGGCGCCAGGCCAGGAAATGATTGCCCTGATTATTCCGGAAGACGATTGCCAGGTGCTTACTGTCAGTGAGAATGGTTATGGCAAACGCACTGACGTGGCCGAGTTCCCGATTTACGGCCGTGGCGGCCAGGGCGTCATCGGCATGCAGACCAGCGAGCGTAATGGCGCACTGGTAGGGGCTGTGCAGGTTGCAGATGGTGGCCAGATCATGCTGATCTCCAATAAAGGCACGCTGGTGCGCATTCGTGTGGATGAGGTATCTGTGCTGAGCCGCAACACCCAGGGGGTACGGCTGATCAAACTCAAGAAGGATGAGCTGCTGGTAGGTGTTGAGCCAGTTGCTGATGCGGATGATGAGCTTCCGGAAGATGCTGTTGATGTCGATGCAGATGGCGAGATAATCGTTGCCGAGCAGTCAGCTGCGCCGAAGGATGAGAGGGCAGACGACGAGGCTGATGATGAGTGATACGCCCGAGCGTGTTGCTTTTCTCGGCCCGCCCGGCACGTTTTCACATGCGGCGGTAGATCGTTTTTTCGGACCGGGCGACACGCCGGAGCGCCTGAGTGTCAGCAATATAGATGATGTCTTTCTGGAGGTGGAGGCTGCCAATGCCCGTTTTGGGGTGGTGCCAGTGGAAAATTCCACCGAGGGGGCGGTCAACAGTACCCAGGATTGCCTGATCGATACATCGCTGACGATCGTCGGGGAAATCTATCTGCCAATTGAGCACAACCTGCTATTAAAGGATCCATCGAGGCTGTCTGATATCCGACGTATTGTCTCGCATAAACAATCGCTTGGGCAGTGCCGGATCTGGTTGCGCGCCCAGTACCCGGACATCGAGCTGTGTGAAGTCAGCAGTAATGCCGAGGCAGCGCGGCTGGCTGCCGAAGACGTTACCACTGCCGCGATTGCCGGTGAAGTCGCCGCGACATATTTTGGATTGCATATTGTGTTTGCACGCATTCAGGATCGCAAAAACAATACGACGCGATTTCTGGTACTGGCACGGGATCATGCCGCGCTGAAAAATCATTGTGAGGGTGCAGGCACCGCCTCGGGACATGATAAAACGTCCATTCTGGTCTATACCGAAAACAAACCCGGTGCTTTGTTCCGGGTGCTGGAGCCGTTTGATACCTGTCAGGTCAGTCTGACGAGGATAGAAACCCGTCCAGCCCGCGATGATATGTGGTCCTATGTGTTTTTTATCGATTTTGAGGGCCATATCGAAGACGATGCCGTCAAAAATGTTTTCCGGCAACTGGCTGGTCGTGCAGTCAAAATCAAAAACCTCGGCTCCTATCCCAGAGCCCGGGACTGAGTAATGAGTCTGCTTAAAGACAAAACCGTATTGATCGTAGGGCTGGGGCTGATAGGCGGCTCCATTGCCCGGGGACTGGTCGCCAGACAGGCCTGTCATCGCGTGCTGGCAGTGGGCCGCGACGAAGCGACGCTGCAGGCGGCAAAGCTGGACGGCAATATTCACGCCTATGCCACAGATCTGGCAACGCTGGCACCGGAAGCCGACCTGATCATGATCACGGTTCCCACGCTGTCAGTCCGGCATGTTCTTGAGCAGCTCGCGGGGTTGGTTGATGAGCGGGTGATTATTACCGATGCGGCCAGTGTCAAAGGCAATGTCGTTGCTGACGCCCGGCAGATCCTGGGCACAAGTGCCCGCCGGTTTGTCCCCGGGCATCCAATTGCCGGATCCGAGCGCAGTGGTTATGTGGCTTCCCGCGCCGATCTGTTTGAAAAACGCAAGGTCATCCTGACGCCGCTGCCGGTTAACGACACGCTGGCTGTGCGCACGGTCATGGCATTATGGCAAAACCTGGGCGCTGACCTGCATGCCATGAGTGTGGAGCGGCATGATCAGGTGCTTGCCGGCACCAGTCATTTGCCTCATCTGCTGGCCTTTACGCTGGTCAACACGCTTGTCGACAGCATCAGTCAGTCCGACCGGGTGCAGCAGGTGTTTGACTATGCAGCGGGCGGGTTTGCTGATTTCAGTCGCATCGCTTCCAGTGACCCTGTCATGTGGCGGGATATCTTCCTGGCCAATACCCAGGCCACCGTTGATGTTCTGGATGCTTATGTAAAATCGCTACAGCACGCTCGTGGCCTGTTGCTGCGCGGTGACGGCGCTGCGCTGACCCGGGAATTTGCCCGGGCCAAACAGGTAAGGGACGAGTTCTATCAACGTTTTCAGGGCGCCGGCGGACAGCCATCTGCGTCTCAGGCCGGCGCTGCCGATGTGCTGATTGCCAGGCCCGGATTATCCCTGCAGGGCGGGTTTCGCGCACCTGCATCACCAGACACCGCACGTCAGTATCTGGTTGATGCTGCTGGTCGTGACGCTGTGTCGATACTTCAGGATATCCCCGAGGACATGGAAACACTGGCCTTCATTCAGGCCATGCGCGAGTCCGGCGTACCCGTGGTTGGTCCGGAACAGGGCAGGGTCACCGTCTATGGCACAGCAACCGACACTGCGGTCGACGACCCCAACAAAAATCACCGGGATAGTGCCAGTGCAGCGCCGGCTACAGCATTGCCTGCCGATGATCTGGTGGTACTGGCGCTGGCACTGGCCGCCAGCGCAGTGCCAGAGTCCAGATTGATGCTCTCGGGTGTTTACGCCGGAGCCGACGGCAATGACCATCCGCTGCAGATTCTGCAGCAAATGGGCGCGGCATTGCAGCCTGCGGGCATCTCGCTGCTGGAAGTCGCCGTGAACACGTCACCTTTGCAGGGCTGTGAGCTTGATTTTTCCGGTGCCGCGACACCAGGCGATGCAGGGACGCAGGACACAGCGACCGGGCAAGTACTGGCCTACATGGTTGCCGGCACATTTGCCCGGGGAGAAACCCGGCTGCGGGTAGCAGCACTGCCCGACAATGCTCGTGTGATGCATGCCTGTCAGTCATGGCAGGAACTTGGTGCCGACATTGATTGGCAGGACAATCTCATTACGGTCAAGCCATCTACGCTGAGCCCGGGAACGTTACAGTGTCAGGATGATGCCGAGTTTACCCTGTTGTCGACAGTGCTCGCGCAGCGTGCAACCGGCCAGGTTGAATTGGCAGGCATCGGCGGATTTGTGGCCCGGTACCCGGGACTGATCGAACAGCTCCAGCACCTGGGTTTCGGCTTGAACAAGGTAGCGCAATGAAAGAAATGGACACGAAAAGAGTACCGGTGCTTGCCATAGATGGCCCCGGCGGGGCAGGTAAGGGCACAGTCAGCCGGCAACTGGCGGATTCGCTGGGCTGGCACTATCTCGATAGCGGCGCGCTTTATCGCATTCTGGCGCTGGCGGCCACCCGCAAAGGCATTGATCTTAATGATGAATCCAGCCTGGCTGCGTTGGCGCCGGAGCTGGATATCCGGTTTGGCACGGGTAGCGATGACAGTGTCTGGCTGGACGGAGAGGAGGTATCGGCTCACATCCGCCACGAAGATGCCGGTGCCATGGCGTCTGTAGTGGCGGCGTTGCCGGCCGTCCGGCAGGCGTTGCTGCTCCGTCAGAGAGCCTTCCGTCAGCCGCCCGGGCTGGTGGCGGACGGTCGCGATATGGGCACCGTGGTGTTCACCGATGCAGCGCAAAAAGTGTTTTTGACGGCCTCCGCACAGGAGCGCGCAGATCGCAGATATAAGCAGTTGATTGCAAAGGGTATTGATGTTAATATCGGCGACCTTTTAACGGATATCAGTGCGCGTGACGCGCGGGATAGCAGTCGGGCAGTAGCGCCACTGCGTCCTGCCGATGATGCCACAGTGATTGATACGACCCATCTGAGCATCGCCCAGGTTGTCGATCAGGTGCTGACACTGGTAACCAGTTAGCATGGAAAGACGCAAGATGAGTACCCGGCCTGATGATGGAGCCAGCATTGTCCATCAGCGGGCTTTTTGTCATTGGCCCGTACATGCTGGTGTGCGGTTGAACTGAAGCTGAAGACTGTGCCTCGCGGCACCTTCTGACAGCTAATTTAATTTACAGGATTAAACATGAGTGAAAGTTTCGCTGAATTATTTGAACAAAGTCTGAATGATGTAGATATGACACCTGGTGCCATCGTCAACGGCACCGTTATCGATATCGACTCGGACTGGGTTACCGTCCACGCCGGACTCAAGTCCGAGGGCGTTATTCCCAAGAGCCAGTTCCTGGATGAAAACGGCAGTTTTTCACTGTCAATTGGCGACATAGTCAAAGTTGCACTGGAAGCTGTTGAAGACGGTTTCGGTGAAACCCGATTGTCCAGAGAGAAAGCCAAGCGCGCTGAATCCTGGATGGAACTGGAAGCGGCTTTCGAAAAGAACGAAGTGGTCAAAGGTATTATCAACGGAAAGGTCAAAGGCGGTTTCACTGTCGACCTCAACAATATCCGTGCGTTCCTGCCAGGTTCTCTGGTCGACATTCGTCCGATTCGCGACACCACGCATCTGGAAGGTCAGCTGCTTGAATTTAAACTGATCAAACTGGATCAGAAGCGCAACAACGTTGTGGTATCACGTCGTGCTGTGCTGGAAGCAGTCAGCTCGGAAGAGCGTGATGAGTTGCTGGCAAGCCTGCAGGAAGGTCTTGTTATCAAGGGCATCGTCAAGAACCTGACAGATTACGGCGCATTCGTCGATCTGGGCGGTGTAGACGGCCTGCTGCACATTACTGACATGTCGTGGAAGCGCATTAAGCACCCAAGCGAAATCGTCAATGTCGGCGACGAGATCAAAGTCAAAGTATTGAAGTATGACCGCGAGCGTAATCGTGTATCTCTGGGCCTGAAACAACTGGGTGAAGATCCATGGGTTGATATCAAAGCCCGTTACCCGGAAGAAACCAAGGTCAAGGCACGCGTTA
>CAJXPR010000112.1 GCA_913058135.1 uncultured Gammaproteobacteria bacterium | reverse complement strand
TCTACACAGAGTAGATCGTCGGCAGCGTCAGATGTGTATAAGAGACAGGTGTGGATACCCGCGTGCTGGATCTGGAGAATGTACCGCGCGCGCTGGTCAATTTCGACACCAATGGTTTTATAAAGATGGTGGCCGATCGCGACTCGGGAAAGTTGCTGGGTGTGCAGGCGGTAGCGGGAGAAGCCGGTGAGCTGATTCAGACGGCGGTCATGGCGCTGCGCGCAGGAATGACAGTGCAGGCTATCGGTGATGAGATGTTTCCTTATTTGACCATGGTGGAAGGCCTCAAGCTTTGCGCTCAGACGTTCACCAAGGATGTTAAACAGCTATCTTGTTGCGCTGCGTAGCAGAGTGTACGAGGTTGCATGAAATCATCCTTGAAATCGGTAATAAAGGAAGACAGTATGTTCAACAACTTGTCTGACATGATAGTCCGCATTGGTGACAAAGCTGGCTTTAGCGGGGCCCTGGTTGCAGGAATAGGATGTTCCGCGTGTTTCCCCGCACTGGGCGCTATAGGCGCGGCTTTGGGCTTAGGATTTCTCAGTCAGTGGGAATCGGTACTCGTGAGCTGGGTCATTCCGCTCATAGCCGTTCTGGTGATGGTCGTCAATGTGTTGGGGTACTTCAGTCACGGGCAGTGGCATCGTACAGTGCTGGGGTTGATTGGCCCGATATTAATATTGATCGGGGCTATAACGATGAGTGAATGGTATTTCTATCCGGGGCTTGGATTCATGCTGGGTGTCTCGGTCTGGGATATGGTTTCAGCCCGAAATAAACGATGTGAACCGAAAAGCACGGGGGGCAGGTGCGAGCACAACGAGGAGAAAACAGGTGACTGACCAAACGTATGATTTAGTCGTGATTGGCACCGGCACTGCCGCCACCGTCACCGCGTTCGGTTGCCGCAAAGCCGGCTGGTCGGTAGCCATCATTGACCATCGGCCTTATGGTGGCACCTGCGCGCTGCGCGGCTGTGACCCGAAGAAGATGCTGATTGCGGCCACCGAGGTAATCGATGGCTACGAGCGCATGAAATGACACTCCGTTGAAGTCGCCAATCTTCGGAAAAGCTCATAGAACGAAAACTGGAGGAACTATGACTAAGATGTTCGAGAAGCTGTTTTTTCTAATGCCAGGACTCTTAATGCCCACTCTTATTCTTGCCCAAGAGCCCGATCGCATGGGAGATGGCATGATGGAAGGCTGCATGATGCCGGGCATGGGTATCTTCATGGCAGTTATCTGGGTTTTTCTGATTGTTCTGCTGGTGGTTGCCATCCTGGCACTGATCAAATATTTAAGGAAAGAGTGATAAGCTGGAAAAGTATCTACTGGCGCGTTGGGTTGAACACGATAACGCGACTCATCCACATAAGGGCCTTGAAATGAAATCGCCACGCGAATATCGTGTGTTATCGATGTTCGCTGTGGAATGGGTGGTGTCCGGTTTAGCGAGGGTAACTACACGACGCCAGGTCTTAACTGCTACCAACACCGTCTTGGCTGTTTTTCAGCAAGCCGCAAAAACGAATGGAACGTTATTTTGCAGTTAAGTTCAATTGATAGGGGGTCGAGGTGTCTGAAAATCAATCTGACAACGAAATCGTCATCGTAACCGGAAGTAGCGGCTATATAGGTTCTTCCGTAGTTGAGCGACTGGCTCAACACTTTCGCGTGCTTGGTTTTGACAGAGAGACCACGCCCCACCCGCCTAAGGAAGCGGAATGCATCTGTATCGACCTGACTGATCCAGCCAGCCTGGATGCGGCGTTTGACCGCATAAGGTCGGCTCATGGGATTCGAATTGCATCAGTAATCCATCTGGCCTCGTATTTCGATCTCACCGGCGAACCCAATTCCGCCTATGATGCGGTAACGCTTGGCGGCACTCGCAATCTCCTGAAATGCCTGCAGGCATTTGAAGTTGAACAGTTTGTATTTATCAGTACGATGCTGGTGCATGCGCCCACCCAACCGGGCACTCCGATCGATGAAAACAGCCCGTTGGATCCGAAGCTCCCGTACCGCGAATCGAAGGTGCTCACCGAGAAAATTCTTGACGAGGAGGCGGGAAAGATACCCGTAGTCGTGCTGCGCCCGGCGGGCGTATATGATGAAGGTTGTCATTCGGCGTTCCTCAGCCAACAGATTGCCCGGATCTACGAACAACAACTGATCGCGCGCTTTTATCCTGGGTCTTTGTCAACGGGCCAACCTTTCCTGCATTTGCAGGATTTGCTGGAGGCAATAGATCGAACTGTCCATAGACGCAATGACTTGCCCAATCCCGCAACGATGCTGCTTGGCGAGCTGAGGATCATGGGGTATGGAGAGCTTCAGCGGAAGCTCGGCTTGCTCATCCACGGTGAGGAATGGACAACCGCCTCGATTCCACCGCAATTCGCGCACGCTGGGGTATGGGCTCAGGAATCGATACTGGATGAGGACGTATTCCAGAAGCAATGGATGATCGATATTGCCGATGATCACTATGAGCTGGACCTCAGTCGAGCAAAGGAATTACTCGATTGGACGCCTTCACATTCTCTGGAGGACTCACTACCCGCGATCATCGACCAACTAAAACAGGATCCCTATGCCTGGTATCAGGAGAACGGTTTGAACGCGGCCCGTGTTACCCACGACAAAATCGATCACGCCGTTAATTCGGTCAGCGAACCGGATCCCGCCAAGGAGCGGCAGGCAACGCGCAAGCATGAAAAATCCATGGAGAACATGCACTTCAACATGCTCTGGGTCCATTTCGCCACCATGATGATGGGCGTCTGGCTTGCAACCAGTCCCTTTGTTTTCGGGACATTTACCGATACCCAGTTTTCGGAGGTTTTGCTGGGTGTCACCCGAGAGCGCAATCTGTGGGACCCTGATTTCCGTAATCTTCTGACCGCTTGGAACGATTTGATCGTTGGCACGCTCATCGTCTTTTTTGCGGTTCTCTCTCTTTCCCGGCGCGGCGGCCTCGCACAGTGGACTAATGCGGTGTTGGGGGTGTGGCTGTTATTCGCGCCCATTGTATTCTGGGCACCGAGCCCGGCCGTTTACGCGAACGACACCCTGGTGGGCTGTTTTGTCATCGCGTTTACAATCTTGATCCCGATGATGCCCGGCATGAGCATGAAAGGCATGATGGATAGCTCCGAAGTACCCCCGGGATGGACCTATTCGCCGTCGACTTATTTGCAGAGAATTCCGATGATCGCCTTAGGACTCTTTGGCTTTGTCATCGCGCGCGTGCTGGCAGCTTACCAACTGGGTCATGTTGACTGGGTCTGGGAGCCTTTTTTCGCAGGTGACGGCGAGCGTAACGGCAGCGAGTTAATTATTACCTCTGAGGTGTCGAAGGCTTGGCCGGTCGCTGATGGCGCGCTCGGGGCGACGGTGTATCTTGTCGAGGTACTCATGGGCATCATGGGCGGAAGAAGCCGTTGGCGGACCATGCCGTGGATGGTTGTGTTGTTTGGTATTGCGGTCGTGCCCCTTGGCGTGATCAGCATCTATTTTATCATCATCCAGCCGATTGTCATCGGCACCTATTGCACGCTGTGCCTGGTCACCGCGCTGGCGATGTTGATCATGATCCCGTTGTCTTTGGACGAAATCGTGGCCATGGGCCAGTTTTTGGTCGCCAATACGCGCCGTGGGCAGCCCTTCTGGCGAGCGTTCTTCAAAGGCGATGCTCTCCCTGGCGGCACAGTCGACAAGCGCGCTGGGTTCCGGGATTCGCCTAAGGACGCCTGGTACTCCTCAGTCCGGGGCGTGAACATGCCCTGGACGCTCGTTGCGAGCGCTGTTTTGGGGCTTTGGTTAATATTCAGTCGCCTGACATTCGGTACTGAGGGAACTCTTGCGGACAGTGATCATCTCGTCGGCGCACTGATCATAACTGTCTCCATCATTTCGATGGCAGAGGTCGCCCGCCCCTTACGATTCATCAACGCCTTGTTTGGTGTTTGGTTGGTGGTCGCACCATGGATACTTAGCGGAGGTCAAATAGGTGGCGAAATTTCTACGACACTGATCGGGATTGTGTTAATCGGATTAAGCTTGCCTCGCGGTCGGCGTAGTAACGAGCACTACGGTCAATGGGATCGTTACATTGTTTGACAACCCTCGCTGGCAACTCCGGCGGTGGATGCCGGGTTTTGTGCCGCTCTGTCTCCGAGTAGTAGTGCGGCGGAATTCGTCTTTAATATAGTGGCCGACCACAAAGGAGAAAAACACAATGCGACTCGAAAAGATCAAGACTGCGGGCTTGGCCCACCTCTCCTACTTTCTGAGCGCCAATGGCGAAGCAGCCATTATCGATCCGCGTCGTGACATTGATGTCTACCTGGACCTTGCTCGGGCCGAGAATGCCGTCATCAAACATGTCTTCGAGACCCATCGAAATGAGGACCTGATTTCGGGGGCCTCACTTGTTAAGCAAGCCACTGGCGCCGAAGTCTGGCATGGCCTTCATCCTGAGCAACCGATCCGCTATGCAAAGGAGACACGTGATGGTCAGACTTTCGAGATTGGCGGCGCTTTGCTGAAAGTGCTCGAGACGCCGGGTCATACAGACGACAGTTTGTCTTATATCCTCTATGACAAGAGCTTCGATGAAGGTCCGGTTGGTGTCTTTACGGGCGACGCCCTGTTCGTTGGCGACGTTGGACGGACTGATTTTTATCCCGACAGGAAAAAAGAGGTTGCTGGCCTGCTATACGACAGCCTCCAGAAACTGATCGCATTGGGGGACCAGTGCCTTATCTATCCCGCCCACGGTGCCGGATCGGTTTGCGGGTCCGGCATGGCGGACCGGGAATTTTCGTCAATCGGGCATGAGAGAAAAAACAATCCGCGCCTGCAGATTGCCGGCAGGGATGCCTTCATCGACGCCAAACTTGCCGAACAGCATTATATTCCGCCCTATTTCGAACGAATGGAGCGGTGCAATATGCTCGGCGCCGACGCAGCGCCGCCTGCGCCGTTACCTTGCTCCCCCGCCATGCTGCTCGATCCTGGCGAGCATATCTGCCTCGATGTGCGAGGTATATTCGACTTTGCTGGCGGTCACCGGACAGGCTCTCTGTGCATACCCCATGACATGATCGCGGCCTTTGCTGGCTGGTTACTTCCTGTGGACAGGCCGATATTGGTAGTTGCCCGGGATGAGACTCAGGCGTTGAATGCTGCAACGACGCTTCAACGCATCGGGTTTGATCAGATACGCGGATATGTCACTAGTGTCATGCCACTTGCTGTAAAGAACGGTCCGCTCACGGCACTCGATTTCTCAGACACTGAAACGATCGGCTCCAGACTCGACAATCCGCCGAACGGTTGGACCCTGTTGGATGTGCGAGCAAAGGAGGAATATGAAAATGGACATATCAAAGGCAGCCGCCACGCTTATGTCGGTGAACTGCCAGGCGCCGTAGATGATATCGACCTGGACAAACCAGTCACTGTCATGTGCGGTAGTGGTGCCCGCGCCACCATCGCTGCCTCGGCACTTCGGCGCCAAGGCTTTACTGACGTCGACGTGTACATTGGATCAATGCAGGCTTGGAACGCTGTAGGAAAACCGGTCGCGGCGTAACCGACGGGGCCCTGTCGATCGAACCTGGTCCTTAGGATGCTAGTTAGCCATTTTGCGGCGTGCCTCGGCACAACGACGACAGAGACCGATATCGCTTGAGACCGTTTATCACGTTTGCAAGGAGACCCTTCATGGAAAACTGTCATCACGATAAGAAACCACATGACAGAGAGGAAACTGTGTCCTACCCCGCTGAAGGGAGCGTTGCTAACCTGATGCATACCTGTCCCATGCACCCGGAAATACGGCAAACAGGCCCTGGAAGTTGTCCAATCTGCGGCATGGCCCTGGAGCCGGAAGTAGCGACAGGGGAGGAAGGTGAAAATCCAGAGCTTAAGGACTTCCGCAGGCGTTTCTGGATCGGGCTGGTCCTGACGTTCCCATTACTGCTATTGGAAATGGGCGGCCATTTTACGGATCTGCATCTTATTGATGAAAGTTTGTCGAACTGGGCGCAGCTTCTTTTTGCCACACCAGTCGTTCTGTGGGCTGGTTGGCCATTCTTTCACCGAGGCTGGTTCTCCATAAAGCATCGCGCGCTTAACATGTTCACGCTCATTGCGATTGGGACAGGCGTGGCGTGGCTTTACAGTGTCGTTGCCACCCTCGCCCCGGGCATCTTCCCCGTCGCCTTCAGGTCGGGCGGCGTAGTACCGGTTTATTTTGAAGCGGCCGCAGTGATTGTTGTGTTGGTGCTGCTGGGCCAGGTACTGGAGCTCAAGGCGCGTGAGCGTACCGGCGGAGCCATCAAGGCACTGTTAGGGTTGGCACCAAAGACAGCCAATCGCCTGACCGCAAGCGGGGAAGAGGAAGTCTCGGTAGAAATTATACAGGCTGGCGACCGCTTGCGCATTCGGCCGGGCGAGAAAATTCCGGTTGATGGAGCCGTGGCAGAAGGCGAAAGCCACGTTGACGAGTCGATGGTCACCGGAGAGCCAATGCCTGTGCAAAAAGCCAAGGGTGACAGACTGATTGGGGGCACTGTAAATACCACTGGGAGCGTGGTGATGGAGGCCGAAAAAGTCGGACGAAATACCATGTTGGCCCAGATTGTACAGATGGTGGCAGATGCCCAGCGCTCTCGAGCCCCGATCCAGCGGTTGGTTGACAAAGTCTCAGGCTCGTTCGTCCCCGTCGTAATCCTGATTGCGCTTGTCGCCTTCGCAGCCTGGTCCATCTTTGCAGCAAGTCAGGGTTTTAGCTACGGCCTGATTGCTGCCGTGTCCGTGCTGATTATTGCTTGTCCATGCGCTTTGGGGCTGGCTACACCGATGTCCATCATGGTGGGGGTGGGTCGCGGGGCTGGCCTGGGCGTGCTGATCAAAAACGCTGAAGCCCTGGAGATCATGGAAAAAGTTGACACGCTGGTGGTGGATAAGACCGGGACGTTGACTGAAGGCCGGCCCTCCCTGACCAACATCGTTGCGGCGGAAGGCTTTGAGGAAGAGGAGCTTCTGGGTCTGGCGGCGGCTCTTGAACAAGGCAGTGAGCATCCCCTGGCCGAAGCTATTGTACGCGGTGCATTGACTCGCGGCATTTCATTGTCCGAGGCCACTTCCTTTCAGTCCATTACCGGTAAAGGCGTGACCGGTACAGTGGCCGGCAGAGAAGTGGCGCTTGGCAATGCTCGACTGATGTCTGAGCTCGGGCTGAGCGACAAACTTCAGCAGCAGGACGCAGATCGGCATCGCTCAGAAGGCAGCACGGCGATGTTTGCCGCCGTCGATGGAATGGTCGCGGGAATAATTGTCGTGGCGGACCCCATCAAGCAGACAACTCTTCGGGCCATTACTGATCTGCATCAGGCCGGGCTTAAGGTCGTCATGCTCACTGGAGACAATGCCACAACGGCTCGTGCGGTGGCGCACAAACTTGGCATAGATGAAGTCCATGCAGATGTTCTGCCGCAGGATAAGAGCCGAATCATTCAAGAGCTTCGTGCTCAGGGGGCCATTGTCGCCATGGCGGGAGATGGCATCAATGATGCGCCGGCACTGACGGTAGCTCATGTAGGCATTGCGATGGGTACAGGAACGGACGTCGCGATGGAAAGCGCGGGAGTCACGCTGTTGCGCGGTGATCTGGCCGGTATTGTCAGCGCCATCACTCTTTCAAGGCTCACCATGCGCAATATTCGACAGAATCTATTCCTCGCATTCGTTTACAACGCAACAGCTGTGCCAATTGCTGCGGGGATATTGTATCCGTTCTTGGGTGTTTTGTTATCTCCCGCTATCGCGGCGGCGGCAATGGCGCTGAGCTCGGTGAGCGTCGTTGTCAATGCGCTGCGCTTGAATGTGCAGAAGATATAAATTGGACACGGGATTTCGACATCGCTTATTTTCTGTCCTTGTGGCGTAAACCTAGATACAGCAGTTGGGTCATCCTCAGGGACAGAAGCGGAACAACCAGCCACTGCAATATGGGAAGCAGACCGGTGCCAATCAGCGGCAACGTCGGCATTTGTGCACTGTACGTCCATCGGTCGAGAACTTCAGTAGCCAGATACTCGAAAAATACTGTGATTAGTAATCCGACCATCAGGTACACGAGTAAAGTCCTACGTGAAACCGGATATAGCCATGCCAGTGATCTGGCGGTCAGGGACGCTATCAGATACGCAACCAGAGCAATGTTGGCGTCTCCGAACGTGGCTTGGGTGCAGGTCCAGACGACTTGCGCATGTCTATTATCGGCCATATCCTGATAGAAAGGCACCTGCAGCATTTCCCACAAGAAATGGATGAGAAAGCTTACCGCCCAGAAAAGTGAAAGCAGCTTGATGTTTAATAGAACGTTCACTATTTATTTCGCACCGGCAAGAGGATCATGTGATGAGCTCCAACGTAATCAGAACGCTATTGTTCATGCTGTCTGCTGTTTTTTCAGCGTCGATGTTTGCTGCTGATGAGCCTGGCATATCAGGAATGATGATTAATGGTATGATGGGCGGCTGGATGATGGCTGCATGCCTGCTCCTTGGGGCATTGCTGCTTGTACTTCTGGTGCTCGCCATAACGGCCTTAATCAGGCACCTGAAAAAATAAGTAAATTGCTTTCGTCGCTCTCAAAGTTGTCTCGCAGCAGGCACACCACATTGTATCCGGGTTTAATCTGGGGGCGCACCCAGCGCCAATTGTGCCATAATCTGTGAAATATGCGTAAGCCCCTGAGGGAAGTTCCCGAGCATGACATTGCTGTGAGCATCGAATTCTTCGGAGAAAAGACCAAGATCATTAGCACAGGCCGAGGCGCTTCGATAAAACCTTGTCGCCTCTTCTTTACGGTCCTGCTTGGCTAGACACATGGCAAGCCAGAACGTGCACGAGATGAAAGCGCCTTCGGGGCCCTTTAGCCCGTCCGGTGAGTTGTAGCGAAGCAGCAACCCATTTTTTTCCAGCTCTCTGCAGATGGCATCAGTAGTTCGCACCATACGCGGATCGGTATAGCTGATGAAATCAAACCATGGTAGCAGCAATAGCGACGCGTCCAGATAATCACTGCCGAAAACCTGACGAAAGACCCCTCGCTTTGAATCATAACCGTGCTCGTCGATGCTGGCTTTGATAGCATCGCGGGCCGCCTTCCACCGCTTGAGGGGCACATCAATTTCGTAGGACTGCGCAAGCAGAATTCCACGATTAACTGCCGACCAGCACAAGGCTTTAGAGAACACAAAGTGTTGGGGACTCGTGTTGATCTCCCAGATGCCGAAATCTGGGTCTTCCCAGCGGTCAATGGCTATCTCGACCGTGCCCGCAAGCAGTCTCCAGTGCGTGGCATCAATTTCGGTGCCGTGACAGTGACGGATCCAGGCAAGCTCTAGAAGTTCTCCGTAGGCGTCCAACTGCAATTGGGCGCTTGCGCGGTTACCAATCCGTACAGGTTGAGAGCCGCGATAGCCATCCAACCAAGGCAGCTCAATCTCGCGTAAACGCCGTTTGCCATCGACTCCGAATAGAACCTGCAGTTGCTCGGCGCTTCCGGCGGCGCTTCGTTCTATGAATGCGGAAAAACGTTCGGCTTCACGCATAAAACCGAGCTCGTGCAGTGCCTGCACAGTGAATACAGAATCGCGAATCCAGCTGTAGCGGTAGTCCCAGTTGCGCTCGCCTCCGATCCACTCAGGCAGCGAAGTGGTGGCGGCGGCCGCTACTGCACCTGTCTGTTCAAAAGTCAGAGCTTTGAGTGTCAGCGCCGAGCGGATCGTTTGTTTGTTATCGCACGATCGCGGTTCAATTTGGCTGACCCAGTTTTTCCACCATGCCAGTGTCTGCTCAAGTTGCTTATCCAGATATTGGGGGGATTCAGGGGGATCGAAAGCGGCGTCACTCAAACGTTCTGGAGGTACCGAGCGCGCTGAGAAATGCACCCGCTCGCCGGCTCGAACGGTCACAGTCGCCTCCAGGTCGCTATCCTCTACAATTTGCAGACCGACCTCTGAGTAGATAATCAGGCCCTGATTGCTGCCCCAGGCAGCATAAAGTTTCTGTGCATGCCGATGGACGCAGGGGATGACAGCGCCATAAGCAAAACGAGCTGACAGCCGGTAAACAATTTCTACCTCACCAGCAAGACCCTCCAGAATCCGCGCATGCAGCTTATTTGCAAGGCCATCGGCATCCGATATCGCCATAAAATCGTATAGCCTGACCTTACCCTGGTTAGTCTCAAAATCGGTAATCAACACTAAAGTGTTGTCTTTATAACGTCTGGATGTCGTGTATTCCCCCGCAGGAGCGATCGACCAAAAGCCGCCGCGCTCCCAGTCCAGTAACCTGCCAAAATTACTGTCGTCGTCGATGCGTGACATACAGCACCAGTCAACTGACCCACTCCTGGATATCAAGGCTGTGCAGTGACAGTCGCTGATCACGGCGTAGTCGCTAATTGGCGGATAAGACTGGCGAGATTCCGTCATGGTGTCCCCATCAAAGCACTAAGCGGTTCCAGCCGGCGTATCGGTGACGGATTGCCCCTCTGGGGAGGCTGAGCACAATGACCAGAAGGCCCGCTACTACACTTCCAACAGCAGCAGCACCGGAACCGCCCGATAAGATCCACGGTGATGCCAGCAGCCACAACCCAACAAGTACATTGAAAAAGCGCAGCGGCCGTGCCACCTCAGCTAACGCGAGCACCGAGATTGTGAGTAGCAGTGACCCCATCAAATGGTCGCTGTTCGCCATACTTCCCTCGGTACCAAGGATCACGCGGGTGAACATCAGCCATATGCCAATCAGACATACGCCTGCCAGGCCCCACGGGAGATTTACGCCAAAGGTTGCTTTAAGGCTTAACTGCCGCAGATTGCCCTCAAACTCGGGCTTGTCGTCCTCAACTGCGCCATCCATGGCATCGCCATGAAAAAATGTGGCCCAGAAAGATTTACCGCGTTGGCGTGCATCCTTCAGAAACTGTCCCATGGCGACAAGCTCATCAAGTGCGTAGGGCATCATAATCAACATGGCGAGTGCCTGGAGCAGACACAAGGTGCACCAGGTACCTATGAAGATTGGTTGGGCAATGATAAAGAAGATGCTCACAACGCCTAAAGGTACCACCACGATGCCGAAGGCTGCGACCATCCAGGGCATGGTGCGCCAGCGACGGGCATCTCCCATCACAGCCATGAGCAACTCCAGCATGTACGCCATGACACCCACACCAGCATCAGATACTGGCCAGGCCTTGGACATGTCGGAGGTGATAATCGCCTCGGTACCATTCTCTCCGGGCGCGCCCGTGGGACCGGGCCCAAAGAATGGATCCCAGGCGCTCTCGGTATGCCCGAGCTGATAGGCGGCCAGGTAGCGCGCGAGCAGAATCCCGAGCACGGCGAGCATGGCTATAGGCATGCGCTGCAGCCACGTTGATGGATTGTAGTCCCAGCCGGGCGGGACGGAGGCCTTTTGCATCATGCCTCGCATGCTCATGCCGGGCATCATGGGAACGAGCACAGAAAATGCGATCACGAGTCCGCCGATGAGCAGGCCGGTGCTGTAGGACGCGGGCGAAGGTGTCCAAAACAGCAACGGCGCGGACATCAGCCACAGACCCATGACCGCATTCGCCCATTGAGCCCAG
>CAJXPR010000111.1 GCA_913058135.1 uncultured Gammaproteobacteria bacterium | reverse complement strand
GAGATTTCTGCCTGTCTCGTGGGCTCGGAGATGTGTATAAGAGACAGCAGCAGGGCCTGCAGCGTTCCATTCTGGACAAGTTTTCGCTCAAGCGTTTTAACAAGGCGGAAAAAAAGCGCCTGAAAGATGAAGAAAAACAGCTCAAAACCGACAACGGCGAAGGCCGTCGCCGGCGCGTATACGTGCTGTCATTCGATGGTGACATGGAGGCCTCAGGCCTCGAGTCCCTGCGGCAGGAAATTACTGCGGTGCTGACCATGGCTGAACCTCAGGATGAGGTCATGCTGCGTCTGGAAAGTCCGGGTGGCATGGTGCACGCCTATGGCCTGGCGTCTTCACAGCTGTTGCGGGTCAGACAGCGGGAGATTCCACTGACCATTTGCGTGGACAAGGTGGCGGCCAGCGGCGGTTACATGATGGCCTGTGTTGCGGACCGCATTATCGCTGCGCCATTTGCCATTCTCGGTTCCATTGGTGTGCTGGTGCAATTGCCCAATATCCATCGACTGCTCAAAAAGAACGATGTCGATTTCGAGATGATTACCGCCGGTGAGTACAAACGCACACTGACGCCGTTCAGTGAAATCACCGAGAAAGGGCGGGACAAGGTCAAGGAAGAAGTCGAGGAAATGCATGGCCTGTTCAAGCAGTGGGTCAAGCAGTACCGTCCCGTGGTAGACATCGACATCATTGCCACCGGCGAAACCTGGACCGGCACGCAGGCACGGGAGCGAAAAATGGTGGACTCGATCAGTACCAGCGATGACTACATCGTCGAGGCCTGCAAGGAGTCTGATGTTTACGAAGTCAATTACGAGATTCGTGTGCCGCTGGGAGAGAAGCTGGGTGGGGCACTGCAAAAAGCCATGGACAAGACCTTGTTGACCTGGTGGCAGCGCTTGCGTGAGCAGCGCCAGTTCTGAGCCCTGCCGCAGACACCATTCATGAAACAACAGGAGCTGTTATGAAACTGGATCAGGAAACCTTTGACGCCTATGTGGTAGAGGAGATCGCTGCAGACAACACAGACGGGGGAAAACCGGTTTACCAGGGTGCGATTGCCCAGCGCAAAGTGGCCGATTTGCCGGCCGGGGATGTATTGATCCGTGTTGCCTATTCTTCACTGAACTTCAAGGATGCTCTTTCTTCGGTGGGTAACAAGGGGGTGACCCGGCAGTATCCGCACACCCCCGGCATTGATGCAGCAGGCGTGGTGGCAGAATCCACTGACGCCGGGTTTGCGGCGGGCGATGAGGTCATTGTTATCGGTTACGACCTGGGCATGAACACCGACGGTGGTTTCGGTCAGTATATCCGGGTTCCGGCGGGCTGGGTGGTCAAGCGTCCGGCCGGCCTGACACTGGCAGAGAGCATGATCATTGGCACCGCTGGCTTCACCGCCGCCCTGTGTGTCGACAAGTTATTGCAGAACGGGCTGCGTCCCGAACAGGGCCCGGTATTGGTAACTGGCGCCAGCGGAGGAGTGGGCAGCTTCGCAGTGGCACTGCTGGCACAGTTGGGTTATGAGGTAACCGCCATGAGCGGTTCTGCTGCGTCACACGAATTCCTGCGCGGACTGGGCGCCCGCGACATCATTGGCCGGGACGATTATACCGGGGTATCGCCCAAACCCATGGCTAAAGAACTGTGGGCCGGCGCGGTTGATGTGGTGGGGGGCGACATTCTGTTTAACGTGGTCAGGTCGCTCAAATATGGTGGAAGCGTCGCCTGTTGTGGGCTGGTGGCATCGCCACAGTTTCAGGCCACTGTGTTCCCGTTTATTCTGCGGGGTGTAAACCTGCTGGGTGTGGATTCAGTGAATCTGCCGCTGGCGCACAAACGCCAGGTGTGGGAAAAACTGGCCACACAGTGGAAACTGTCAAACCTGGCGGCGCTGGAAACGCGCCTGGGCATGAATGAACTGGGCGATGCGCTGAGCAGTGTGCTGCGCGGCGAGAGTACCGGTCGTCTGGTACTGGATCTGTCAGCCTGACCTGTCCTGACTGCGGGGGCGGGATCGTTGGGCTGACAGATTAGCCAGGTCTCAGGCGCGTCGGCGAAACAGGGGTACCGGGCGGTCGACGCTGGCCTGATAGCTGTCCTGGAAGTCATTCAGGGCTGTCAGCGCGACCTCCGGGTCCTGGTCGTCGCGCAGGGCAAAGGCATTAAAGCCGCAGCGTGCCATGTAAAACAGCTGGTCACGCAGCACATCACCGACGGCGCGCAGCTCACCTTCGTAACCCATGTTCTGGCGCAGCTCGCGGGCGCTGGAATAGGGCCGGCCGTCACTGAAGACCGGGAAGTTCAGCGCAATCAGCGGCAGCTGTGCCAGATCCGCAGCCAGGGCAGCCGGTGTTTCATTGCTTTGCAGCCAGACGCCGGTTTTGCCGGTTCGTGCCAGCAGTTGTCCACGAATCTCCAGCCAGCAGTTCAGCGGCACAATAATATCATCGCCTTCATGCTCGGCCAGCTTGTCCGCCTGGGTATCGCCCAGTGTGTCGGCAGCCAGCAGGAACCAGTTGTCCGCGCAGATGTTGCCATCCTTTATCAACGTGCTGCTCATGAACGTGCTCCCTGTGCTTCCTTGTTGTCACTCTTGCTGTCTGCGTTTTTAGGCGCGTACAGCGCATCCTTGAACGGCTCCATGCCGATACGCTGGTAAGTGTGCAGGAATGCTTCGTCAGCGTGACGTTGTTCTTTGTACACGGCCACGATCTTCTCGATGACCACCGGAATTTCTTCCTGCGAAAATGCCGGGCCAACGATTTTACCCAGTGAGGTATCATTGTCGGCAGAACCGCCCAGCGACACCTGATAATATTCCTCGCCTTTTTTGTCGACACCCAGGATACCGATGTTACCCACATGGTGGTGACCGCAGGCATTCATGCAACCGGAGATGTTCAGCGACACGGCGCCGATATCGCGCAGCTCATCGTGGCTGAATCGACGCTGGATGGATTCGGCAATGGGGATGGACTTGGCATTGGCCAGCGCGCAGAAGTCGCCGCCAGGGCAGCAGATCATGTCACTGAGCAGACCCAGATTGTCGGCTTCCAGGTCATGACTTTTGAGGTCCTGCCAGAGCCGGTACAGCGCATCCTTTTCGACATCGGCAAAGACAATATTCTGCGTATGCGCGATGCGCATTTCACCAAAGCTGTAATTGTCCGCCAGGTCTGCAACAAAACGCATCTGGTCAGCGTCCAGATCACCCGGCGCAAAGCCGGTCTTTTTCACGCAGATGGTGACGATGGCATAACCGGCTTTTTTGTGCGCGGCCACATTCTGCTGATACCAGGCGGCAAACAGCACGTCGGTGTTCAGGGCCTGCTCCAGGGTTTCACTGTGTGCGGGCAGATCCTTGTAGGCAGGGTCATGGAAAAACGCGCGGCAACGCTCGACTTCGTCCTGTGTCAGGGTCATGGGGCCGTCTTTTATGGCCTGCCATTCAGCCTCGACCTTGTCGCGGAAGTCGTCAACACCGGTCTCCCTGACCAGGATCTTGATGCGCGCCTTGTACTTGTTGTCGCGACGGCCTTCGCGGTTGTAGACCCGCAGAATGGCATCGAGATAGGTCAGCAGGTGTTGCTGCGGCAAGAATTCACGAATCTCGCTGCCGATCACCGGCGTGCGGCCCAGGCCGCCGCCAACCAGTACGCGGAAACCAATGTCGCCGGCGTCATTACGCACAATGTACAGCCCGATATCGTGGACCTGGGTGGCGGCCTGGTCGCGCCGGGTGCCACAGACGGCGATCTTGAATTTTCGTGGCAGATAGGCAAACTCGGGGTGAAACGTTGACCACTGACGGATGATCTCGCAGTAGGCGCGCGCGTCCTCGACTTCATCGGCAGACACGCCGGCAAACTGGTCGGTGGTGGTGTTGCGGATGCAGTTGCCGCTGGTCTGGATGGCGTGCATCTCGACCTCGGCCAGGTGCTCGAGGATATCGGGAACTTCTGCCAGCGCCGGCCAGTTGAACTGGATATTCTGTCGCGTAGTCAGGTGTGCGTAACCCTTGTCGTAGTAGTCGGCGATATAGGCCAGTTTGCGCAATTGGTTAGAGGAAAGCATGCCGTAGGGGATGGCGATGCGCAGCATGGGTGCCAGGCGCTGAACATACAGGCCGTTCTGCAATCGCAGGGGCAGAAACTCGGCGTCACTGAGCTTGCCGGCCAGGTAACGATGGGTCTGGTCGCGGAATTGTGCCACGCGGTCAGCCAGCATCTGATGGTCATAGTTATCGTATCGGTACATAGTTAAGTCTTGTCACCTGAAAATAATGTCTGATGGTTTGAGCTGAATTTCTTGATTCTGGGCCGGAAGTCATTAAAATGCGCCTCCGAAAGTCTTGCTATTGCCATTGCGTTGTCTTAATTCAGGCAAATGCCAACTGAACTGTTTCGAGAGAGAAATTATGAGCAATCACAGCCCTGAGAACAGCTACACTGAAGAAGAAATCCAGGCCAACAGCCGTGCCGATGCACTGGCCATATTCTCCCTGGTTGTTATCGCTGTTGGTCTGCTGGTTTTCTTCGTCGCTACCTGAGCCTATTGGCCTCAAGCGGCTAACGTCAAGTCAGCCAGGTAAGCCAAGTCAGCCCAGCACCACATTCACAACAACTACCAGTGCCAGTACAAACACAACCGTGAAGATCAGCGCGGCAGCGACAAAGCCCTTGATGGAGCCTTTCTCGAAGTCGCGTTCCTTGTTCTTCCGGTTCTGTACGCCGAAGCTGGCCCGTCCCACGCTGACCAGGGTCTGCCAGAACGACAATGATCCGGTCTCGGGGGTCACCTGCTCCTGCCCGCCTTCTTCCCGACTGTCGCTCGGGGTACGCTGTTCTTTTTCGCTAACGTGCTTGTGTGATTGGGTCATATACCCTCCAAAGCGCCAACAGCGGCCGGTTGACCTGCTGCCGGATTTCGCTTGTTATCTATTGTATCAATAAGTTCTAACAGTAATAACTCAATTTATCGATAAGCTAATCCAGCAGATTGGGTCGCAGCAGGCGACGCGCCTCGTCGTCGCTGAGTTGGCGCCGTTCGGCAAAATCCGCGACCTGATCGTCATTGATCTTGCCCACGGAGAAATACCGGGATTCCGGATGCGCGAAGTAGAAGCCGCTGACTGCTGCGGCGGGCAGCATGGCGAAACTCTCGGTCAGCTGCATGTCGATGGATTTCTCCACACCCAGCAAGTCAAAGATCGCGACCTTGTCAGAGTGTTCCGGGCAGGCCGGGTAGCCGGGGGCAGGGCGTATGCCGCGATACTTTTCCTTGATCAGGGCCTCGCCATCAAGCTTTTCATCCGCGGCATAACCCCAGTATTCGGTGCGCACGCGTTCGTGCAGATGCTCGGCAAAGGCTTCCGCCAGCCGGTCGGCCAGCGCCTTGACCATCAATGAGTTGTAGTCATTGTTTTCGGCTGCGTAACGTTCGGCCAGTTCCTGGGCACCGATGCCGGCGGTGACAGCAAAAGCACCGATATAGTCGCTGACCGGATGCCCGGCCGGAGCGACAAAATCCGCCAGCGACAGGTTGGGGATGTTGTCGGCCTTGGCGGCCTGCTGGCGCAGGAAGCTGAAGGTATGCAGTTTGTTCTGGTGCGCGGTGTCCGCATACAGCGTGACATCGTTGGCGCCGGTACGTGCCGCCGGCCAGAAACCGAACACCCCCTGGGCCCGCAGCAGCTTTTCGTCGATCAGTTTTTTCAGCATGGCCTGGGCATCGGCGAACAGGTCGCGGGCCGCCTCACCAACTACCTCGTCCTGCAGGATCGCCGGGTACTTGCCGGCCAGACTCCAGGTGATGAAGAAGGGCGTCCAGTCGATGTAGGGCACGACTTTCTCCAGCGGATAGTCGTTCAGTACCTTGGCGCCGGTGAAGGCGGGCGCGGTGATGGTGTCATCGCTCCAGCTGAAGTCGCCGGCATTGGCGTTGGCCTCGGCAAACGGCAGCAGGCTTTTGCGCTGGTCACGTCCGGCGGTCCGCGTACGCACGGTGTCATACTCGGCCTTGACGCCAGCGACAAAGCTGTCGCGGGTCTCGTCACTGAGCAGATTGCTGACCACGGTGACGCTGCGCGAGGCATCGGGCACATACACCGTGGCGTTGTTGGTGTAGTTCTGTTCGATCTTCACCGCCGTGTGCGCTTTGGATGTGGTGGCCCCGCCAATCAGCAAAGGTATTTTAAAATCAAGGCGTTGCATCTCTTTTGCAACGTGAACCATTTCATCCAGTGACGGCGTGATCAGGCCACTGAGGCCGATGATATCGACCTTGTGTTCTTTGGCCGCCTGCAGGATTTTGTCGCAGGGCACCATCACCCCGAGGTCGATGATGTCGTAGTTATTACAACCCAGTACCACGCCGACAATGTTCTTGCCGATGTCGTGCACGTCACCTTTGACGGTGGCCAGCAGCACCTTGCCTTTGGCTTTGGACTCGCCGCCGGCAGCTTCAAACTTGAGCTTTTCGGCTTCAATATAGGGCAACAGATAGGCCACTGCCTGCTTCATCACGCGAGCGCTTTTGACCACCTGGGGCAGGAACATCTTGCCGCTGCCAAACAGGTCGCCAACGACATTCATGCCGTCCATCAGCGGGCCTTCAATGACCTGGATCGGGCGATCGAATTGCTGACGGGCCTCCTCGGTATCATCGTCGATGTAGCGGGTGATGCCTTTGACCAGCGCGTGGGTAATGCGCTCGCCCACCGGTGCCTCACGCCAGGCGACATCCTCAGTGGATTCATTGCTGCTCTTGCCGCTGTATTTGGCAGCGATCTCCATCAGCCGGTCGGTGCCATCGGGGCGGCGATTGAGCACGATGTCCTCAACGCGTTCTTTCAGGTCGGCCGGAATGTCATCATAGACCGTGAGCTGGCCGGCGTTGACTATGCCCATGTTGAGGCCGGCCTTGATGGCGTGGAACAGGAACACCGAGTGGATGGCCTCGCGCACCGGATCGTTGCCGCGGAACGAAAACGAGACATTGCTGACGCCACCTGAGATCAGGGCATGGGGCAGATTCTGGCGTATATATTTGCAGCTTTCGATAAAGTCGACGGCGTAATTGTTATGCTCGTCGATACCGGTGGCGATGGCAAAGATATTCGGGTCGAAAATGATGTCCTGCGGCGGAAAATCCACGGCACTGACCAGCAGGTCATAGCTCCGCTTACAGATGTCGCGTTTTTTCTCCAGCGTATCGGCCTGGCCATTCTCGTCAAAGGCCATGACTACCACGGCAGCGCCATAGCGCCGGCACAGGCGAGCCTTGGCAAGAAAGTCTGTCTCGCCTTCCTTGAGGCTGATGGAGTTGACGATACCTTTGCCCTGGATGTTCTTCAGGCCGGTCTCGATCACTTCCCACTTGGAAGAGTCAATCATCACCGGCACCCGGCTGATATCCGGTTCAGCAGCGATCAGACGCAGGAATTTCTCCATCGCGGCCCGCGAATCCAGCATGCCTTCGTCCATGTTGATATCGATGACCTGGGCGCCGGACTCTACCTGCTGCAGCGCCACGTCCAGCGCTTCGTCGTACTGACCTTCCAGAATCAGCCGGGCAAACTTGCGCGAGCCGGTGATATTGGTGCGTTCACCGACGTTGACGAACAGGCTGTCGGCGGCGATGTTAAACGCTTCCAGGCCGCTGAGCCGACATTTGACTTCGATCTCGGGAATAACGCGAGGCGGGTACTTGCTGACCGCATCGGCAATGGCACGGATATGCTGGGGCGACGACCCACAGCAGCCGCCAATGATGTTGAGGAATCCGCTGGAAGCAAATTCTTCAACTATTTCAGCCATTTCGCGGGCGCTTTGATCGTACTCCCCGAACTCGTTGGGCAGCCCGGCATTCGGGTGTGCTGACACAAAGGTATCGGCCAGGCCCGATATCTCCTCAATATGCGGGCGCAGCTGCGCGGCGCCCAATGCGCAATTGAAGCCGATGGATAGCGGCCGTGCATGCGACAGCGCATTCCAGAAGGCTTCCACTGTCTGGCCAGAAAGCGTCCGACCGCTGGCATCGGTGATGGTGCCGGAAATCATGATGGGCAGTTCGATGCCCAGGCGCTCCATGGTGCTGTGGGCTGCAAATGCCGCCGCCTTGGCGTTAAGCGTGTCGAAAATGGTCTCGATCAGCAGCAGATCAGCGCCGCCTTCAATCAGCCCTTCAACCGCAACTTCGTAATCGGCGACCAGCGCATCAAAATCCGTGGCGCGGTAGCCGGGATCGTTGACATCCGGAGATAGCGATGCGGTGCGGCTGGTAGGGCCGACCACACCGGCGACAAAACGTGGTTTGGCCGGATCGCGCCGGGTGACCTCGTCGCAACATTCACGAGCCACACGGGCGGCCTCGACGTTGAGTTCGCGAACAATGGCCTGCAGCCCGTAGTCCGATTGCGATACCGCCGTCGAGTTGAAGGTGTTGGTTTCAACGATGTCGGCGCCGGCATCAAGGTAGGCGTGATGGATTTTTCTGATCACGTCCGGCCGCGTCAGGGTCAGCAGGTCGTTATTGCCGGCCAGGTCACTGGGGTGGTCCTGAAAGCGTTCGCCGCGAAAATCCGCTTCTTTCAGCTTTTCCGCCTGAATCATGGTGCCCATCGCGCCGTCGAGCACCAGTATGCGCTGGCTGAGGGCTTGGCGAAGGATGGCAAAGGCAGGGTGCTGTTTCATGATCGGTTCCATAGTTCAAATGACCGGCCGTGTTGCATTGTCGGTGGCCGTTATCACGGTTGTGGCGAATTTCAAGGAGGCGCAATTCTACCAGAAGCAGAGCCTTCCCGGATAAATTTGTGTCTTTTCGGCTGGGGGAGCTGCAAAATCATTAATAACCGAGTAAAATAGTCGGCTATTAGTTTCGGTTAATAGTCACAGCACAGCATCCGCAAACGTTCAGCAAACGAAGAGGCACGACTTGGATATGGTCACCATCACCGAACCCGCACAGGAATACCTGGCAGAACTGTTGAAAAAGCAGGATTGTGAAGGCATCGGTATCCGGGTGTTTATTCTCGATCCGGGAACACCCAAGGCTGAAACCTGCATCTCCTTTTGTCGCCCTGGCGAAGAAAAAGCAGAAGACGAGCGCAAAGCCTACGACCATTTTGATGCCTGGATAGAAAAGCGCAGCATTCCGTTTCTGGAAGATGCCGTAGTGGATTACGCCAAGGACAGCATGGGCGGGCAGCTGACCATCAAGGCGCCGAATTCGCGTCTGCCCAAGATTCGCGACGACAGTCCGCTGGAAGATCGCATCAATTATGTGCTGTACAACGAGATCAACCCGTCTTTGGCTTCCCACGGCGGCGTTGTCAGCTTGGAAGAGATTGTCGATGATTCCATTGCCGTACTGAAGTTCGGTGGCGGCTGCCAGGGTTGCGGTATGGTTGATGTCACGCTGAAAGAAGGGGTAGAAAAAACGCTGGTGGAGCAGGTGCCCGGACTGACAGGTGTCCGTGATGTCACCGACCACAGCAATCGCGAAAACGCCTATTTTCAATGAGGCGGCGCTACGGCCTCCGGTAAGTCGCGACGGTGCGCTGTCCGGTTCAGACCGGATAGCGCTGTTTCAGTGCCTGGTACAGATCAGCGGGATAGGTGTCGACGGTTGCTGACAGCGTGGCCATGACCTCCACCAGGTGCTCGTTGTCTTCTTTGCCGTGCCAGATCTTCTGGTAACTGCCATCCTTGTAGCCGTGATCCTGGCGAAAAAAGTTCAGCACGTTTTTGCTCACGTACTGGGCAAACAGATCATTCCAGCTCATTCCACAGTCCTGCATGATGCTGGCAAACACCGCAATTTCGATGCGACGCGCCGCAGCCAGTCCGGTCAGCAATTCCAGTTTTTCCAGCAGTGTCATTGATGCCAGGTCGTAGCCTTGGTTGTCAAATTCAACCAGACCACTACCCGTTTTGCGATAATCTGCCAACAACTGGACACTGGCCTGACTTTCGTCCCCCTGGTGGCGCAATAACACTTCCGACAACACAAAGTGCCAGATGTCGATGACCTCCATTTGCAGTTGTGCCATATCCAAGGTCTGCTTTTTCCACCATTTCCAGCCGTGATGCTCAATGGCCTCGGCGGCTTCCACAACAACCGCGCGTAAATACGGGTAGGCGGCATTGACCCAATCCGGGTCAACCTTGCGGTTCATGGCGGCTTGCAGTGACAGCATGGTATCTAGCTGCTGCGTTGAGGGCATCAGAGGTGTGGCGTCGGGCATGGGGGAGTTTTCCTGGTTTGTCTGGCTGCGGTCAGCAGACCGGCGGATGCTCAGTCGGCTGCGGACGTGGGCGAGCGTGACCGTTTGGCTGTATCTAGTTCGGCTTTCTGCAGCTCGAGGGAGCGCAACATTTCCTTCCGGCTTTGCAGCATATCCTTGTAGGAGATACGTTGTTCGGTGTCATCGCTGCTCAGACTCTTAAGCCAGTCGGTGAGAATCTGGATTTCCATGGTGAGCTGAACAATGCCCTGTTCGAGAAGATCCGGCTCGACAGACGGCAGCCTCGACCGTTTGCGCTTGTCAGTAAAGGTCATTCCGATGATCCTTAATCTTGTTGCCAGCCATTATGTCCTGTCTCGATGTATCGGCCACTTACCCGATAGCATTAGTAAGTCGAGAGACCGGCGTATGGAGGACACAGTTCAGATTAACCCGGGAGAAATTGTAAACAGGTTCTCATATCGGCTGTAAACAGGTCAAGAGAATGATGTTAGCCATTGTTTGTCATGGAAAATCCGTGCACTTTGATGAGTTTCCGGTTCGCCCAGCCATTGCGTTAATTGTTTGCGATCTGACTTGGTAAGCAGGCGCAGGTCCCGATAACCGATTTGCGACCAGGGCATGTCCAGACTGGCCACCTGTTGGGGCGTAAACAGTCGGGTCTGCAGCGCTCGGGTTGGATCCGGCAGGGCGTCGATCTTGTCGTGCAGAAAGCTGGCCTGTGCCGCCAGACTGTACAGCCGTCGCAGCCAAAATCTGTGTTCCTCAGTGTCACTGGCAGTATTGCGGATGGCGGCGCGCATGACCCGTGCGGCGTGGTCAAAACTTTGCCACTGCGGCCAGACCTGCTGGCAGACGGACAGGGCATCTTCGTACCGACCCTGATCCCGGAGTATCTGGCAGGCCTGTCGCCAGTCCGTCCTGGCATCCGGTGACTGAGGTATTGCAACGCTCTCAGGTTCAGCCACGGACGGACTGTCGAAAGGCGTGAATGTGTCGGTGTTGTGCGGCCTGGCACGGGCAGCCTCCCGGCCGGGCAGCGGCGGCAGCGGCTGCTCGCGTGCCACCAGCTCTTGCCGGGTCCGCTCCTGATGATGGCGCAGCGCAAAAATAATGCCTGCCAGTAGCGCCAGTGCCAGAATAAAGCTGAAGATGACCATCATGGGTGATGTCTCCGTGAACAATCCGTCAGAGAAAATCTACTATACCAGCTCAACCGGTTAAACCGGTTAAAAGAAGATGCACAAAAAGCTATCCCCGGCATGACAGATTTGTTATTATGCGCGCGCTGTCTGAGTAACGGAATCACCAAAACTGATGGTGACGCAAATAGACAAAAAAGATCTTGACTGCGATGTCGAAGCTAACTAAAATTCGCGCCGCTTTCTGCAATAAGGCAGGAAAATTTTTTCTGTCCCCTTCGTCTAGAGGCCTAGGACCTGTCTCTTATACACATCTCCGAGCCCACGAGACAGGCAGAA
>CAJXPR010000110.1 GCA_913058135.1 uncultured Gammaproteobacteria bacterium | reverse complement strand
GATCTACACAGAGTAGATCGTCGGCAGCGTCAGATGTGTATAAGAGACAGAGAGCTGTCCAGGGGCTTTTTCACGAGGCCCAGCTGCCGGTGCTTGATCGCCTGCTGGCAACCAACCTGGCACGACAGGACTGGCCGCAGTTCAACCACTATCTTGACTATCACGCAGCCCTGACCCAGCGCATGTATCGGGGGCAGCCACTGCGTTCCGCACAAGCCCTGGAAACTGCGGCTGACTGGCATCAACGCGCTGCTCTGATACAACATGATGAACGTCGCACCTGGCATCTGATCCGCTCCAGAAATCTGATCTGGCAAGCTGTCAGCGCCCTGGAGCGGGCACCCGGCGGCCAGGCTCAGCTGGCGCCGCTCCTCTACCGGATCGCCATCCTGCACTACTACATCACCACCGAAGCCAGTATTCGCGGCCTGACCAGCCTGGAAGTGCGGACGGATCAACCGGTGCGGGTCAGCGGCTGGTCCATGTCAGGTAATGAGACAACCCGACGCAGCTATGCTGTCGGGCAGGAGTTGCTGGAGCGAATCTACCGCATTCATGCCGGTCAGCCTGACAACATAAGCGCGCTGGCACAGATTGATACACTGCTCGGTGACTGGCAACTGCTGTTTGGCAGAGATGAGCTGGCGCTTGACTATTATCGCAAGGCGTACCGGGCGCTGCAGACGGAGCCGACAGCGACGGTCCTCATCGAACAACTTTTTACTCATCCGGTTGCCCTGCCCGCCCCGTTTTTTGCATCACCGACAACAGCACCGTTACCGGCTGGTTCCGGTGACAGTGTGGCGGCTGTGCTGGCAACCATGAACGACACAGGAAGGCGATTCAGGCCTCGATTCACGGATGATTTTTTTGCGGAGGATCATCAGCATGAGTTACATCGGGCGTCACATTAAGAAGCTTGTCAGCCGCCGGGGTATTCGCCAGAGGCGGGTGAGTTCCGTACTGGTCGTGCTGACCCTGGCAGCTCTGGTCGGGTGTGTAGCACCCGGCGAGGGCAACTTCATAAGGCCGCCAACACCTGCCGAAGTCGAACAGTACAATGCCATGGTGCAACCTGAGGAGCGCATTGTTTGCCGCACCGAGGTCCCCGTCGGCAGTAACATTCCGGTCCGCAAATGCCGACTGGCAGTGGACATTGATGAAACATCGGTATTCCATCGCGAGCAGCTGCGCCGCGCCCTGCGTTAACATGAGGGCTGCGGCACTGACTGCCAGCAGGCTTGACGGGTCTACCGGGCCTGTAGCAATCAGTCTTCCACTAGCTGCTACCTGGTCTGACCCGGCCTCCCCTGATCGGCCTGAGCATAGTCACACACGCCCTCAGGGAATATTTCATTCAGGGCCCTGATCTGTTCATCATCAGGCACCCAACTGCCATAGGTGCCGTCGCTCAACGCCACATCCAGTGGCTTGAGCCGGCACTTGAAGATACTGCCTTCAATAGGCCCGCCGGCCTCAATGCGCGAAGTGGTGTATAACGGAAAGACTTCCGTACAGGCGCCCGCTGCGCCATCATCAAGTACACCGCCCCAGACGTCATCACCACGTGCGATCAGACTGCCATCGGTGGCAAAACAGGCGTCCTGCGCTGATGCCGGTCGGTTACCGGCAATGCCCGCTTCGGGGTTGGCTTTGATGTTGCTTACCCACTCGTGAAGTACTTCCAACGCCTGACCAGTTTGATCAAACACCCGCTCCGGCCGCGCATCGGTAAACCAGATCACCTGATTGTCGCTATTGCCCATGCGGTTTTCGATACGCTGACGGGCCGAGAAGGACTGATGGCTGTTGTGCATATCCAGCTCTTCTTCCAGATAATGACGCCAGTCAATGACGGGGATATTCAATTGCCCGTCAAACACCATGCCACTGTCGTACAACGCCTGGATAGCCTGCAGGTCTCCGCGTGTTCTGGGCGCCGGTGCATCACCCTCTGACAGGTTCATGTTACGCCGGCTCCACGGATCAAAATTGTCCGGGGTCGGCTCTCCCAGAAATGGAAAGCCTTCCTGAACCATTTCCGAAGGGTGCTTCCAGCCGCCCACCCTGGCGTTAAGATCCAGAAACTCCTCTTCAGTAATGGCACCTTCATTAAGCGCACGTAATCCATACTGAACACCGACGTTGTCCCATGGCACACGCGCCCAGCCGCGTTCGTCGACACCATAAATATTGCGCAGGTCATCGTAGTGCGTCCACTTCACCTCATCCATGATGCCGGGCGGGTGCATTTTGTCCTGTTCACGCACCTGTCCATAATGTGGATTCATGCTCAGCGGCGTCAGACCGCGCCAGGCCGGGATGCACTCATTGGAGCCTGGCGCCGAGCTATAACCCAACTCACGCTTGGCCTCCGCCAGCGGATCCGGCACGGCATCAGTGGAATTGAAGCCGAGCAACAGGCTGCGTGCGCGTGTTTCCTGCCAACGCGGATTGTTGCGGTCGGTCACATCCATATAATGTTCAAGCAATTCGCAGTCACCCACATGAATGGTCTGTGTCACCATGTCCGGATAGGAATACTGTGGCACGCCGGCGTCAATCAGCCCGGGATGATTCTGCTGATAGACATATTGCTGAATGGCGCCGCCAGAACCACCGATGGCAACGGTGTAGTCCGGCTCTCCGTAGCGCTTGATGAAGTGCTCCTTCACCATGAGTGCGGTCTCACCGCCCAGTTGCAGATTGTAATGCTCGCCAGTGCGATTGCCGGAGGAATACGCCACTGCATAGCCTTGCGCCAGTGCGGCGGCCAGACGTGCACGTTCGCTGCTTACCCGGCCCTGGAAATGCCCCACACCAACACCACCTTCAAAGTGATAAAGCAGGCGCTCATTCCAGTAAGTCGTGCCGACATCGCTGACATCAGTCAGGCTGCCGTCAGGTTCTGCCAGGATGGCGTAGCTGTAAAGAAAGCGGTTAATGGTTCCGCGCTCCCAGCGTACGATGAACTCCACATCGCGACCATCGGTGAGCACTGTCCGCGCCAGATCGGCCGGACGTGAGCCGTCAGCGGGAATGGGGAGGTATTGACCGTCAGTACTCATGTAGTGGTATTCAACAATCGGTTCGATCGAGCAATCCTTGCTGTAACCGGCAACGTTGCCGTTGTCGTCATAAACCGGAAACCCCCATGCTTCATCATGATCTACCAGTGGCTGCACACCCCATTCCAGGACACTGCTGCAGACAAAGGGGTACTGCCGTGGACCGGAGAATATGGGGCCGGTGATGGGATGATTGACAAGATCCAGGACCCCAACTTCGTCACCTGTCGCGTTCCTGACAGTGACGTGATTGGCGCCGACCTGCAGACCGTCCAGCAGGATCAACAGATCATTGCCCGAGGTTAGTTGACGCCTGACATTCAATTGCTGGCCATTGGCAGAAAAGGACAACGCCGTGTCAGCCGGGGAAACCACTCTGAGCAGCACATCGCCGCCGCTGACCTGATCCGGGGCACTGGATACCACCGACAGCTGAAGCGAATCTGCGCTGTCGTCCACCGCCGCATCAGGCGGCGGCATCTGATCAGTGTCGGAACAGGAAACCAGGACGGTAAAAGCTGCAATGCATGCAGCCAGAGGCAGGCGGCGTAACCCCATGACAGTTCTCCAGTGTTTATTGTCGTTGTTTTGGAAACCTCAATGGCTCATACATTACCATGGATATATTCATTTTTGGAACGCGCCTTTGGCGTAAAGACCTTCCGATCCGACGCTACAGCAGTAACGTTCTGCATTATTCATTAAACAGACAAGAAAACGACACGTCATTGTCAAATTGGCTTGGTAATATGCTGTCACTGATGAGTCATTGTTGTGCAATACGCATCGTTGTGGCGCACAAGCACGCATCAGTGAATTCAGGCAAGATGCATAAGCTGTTGTATTTAATAGATATACGAAGTTGGCACCGCTTTTGCTTTGTCCTGAGTGCAAGTGAGTGATACCAGAAACTCCAACATTGACCTAAACCAAACCGAGGTGACAACATGAAATTGATATCCAAAGCCGCTTTGATCGCCGCCGTTGCCGGCAGCTCGCTGATCGCTGGTGCTGCCCACGCCCAGGAACCTGCCATGTACAGCAGCAAAAACCTGCGCGCTGTAGCTCAGTCGGTGCCTGAGTATCCCCGCCGTGCCGAAATTTCCGGCATTGAAGGGTACACCGTTGTTGAATTCACTGTTATGCCCGATGGCAGCGTGACCGAACCCGCCGTGCGTGACTCCAGCTACCGCGAATTTACCCGCGCCACCATGGAAGCCATTGAAGGCTGGAAATTTGAGCCGGTTGTTGCCGAAGCTGGCGAAGCCATTCCGGTTCGTTCTGCCATGCGCTTCAGCTTTGTTGGTCAGTAATCCTACCGGATCCTGACTCACGCGAAACACACGACTGTCGATTAAAACCCGTAACCGACAGTGCGTATTGGCCACAAGCCATAAAACAGTTAAATAAAAACAATGACATTACGGGATTATTATGACAACAACAGTAATAAGCATCACCAGATGAGCCGGTAAACTGAAGGAGCAGTTCCGGCTCATTTTTCCTTTCTTCGCTGCACCCCCCCTCTGTCTTTTTTGATTTATTTGCGAGCAAACCTGCACTGTGGCTCCTGGCTCTTGTCTGGAATCAGGCTGTGTATTCCTGCGTGGGTGTTTTGTGTGGGGACGTGAGAAGGATTGCCGGCAGATATGTTCTGCAGCCGGTGGCACGAATGTTGGCGGGATAGCAACGTCGACGAGAGGGATTGAGCAAAACAGCTTTGGGCTGTTCTGCCCCTTCGGGCTTCGCGCTGGCGCGCTCGTCTCTGATTGCGATGCAATCAGTCGACCCCTCTTGACGGGTTCGCATCCCTCTCCGTGTTTGGAGCCGGGGACATTTTTGCAGCTCTTGCCACGATTAATGGCAGGGACTTTCAATATGGCGGAGAGAGAGGGATTCGAACCCTCGATAGGGGATTAACCTATACGCCCTTAGCAGGGGCGCGCCTTCAGCCACTCGGCCATCTCTCCAAAATCGGGCGCAATCATAGCACAACTCGAGAGAAATGGCAGGACTGAAAAGGTTTTTTCAGGCATGAATCGCCAATTGATTGTGATACTGCGGTTTTTGTCGGTTGCTCAGGGCCTATTCGTTGCCCGAGCCATTGTCGTCACTGGCTGCACCCTTCTCTTTCTGGATGCGCTGATAGATTTCTTCCCGATGTACAGCAACGTCTTTCGGTGCATTAACGCCGATTCTGACCTGATTGCCCTTCACGCCAAGCACGGTCACCGTGACGTCATCACCTACCATCAGGGTTTCACCAATTCGGCGAGTCAAGATCAACATGATGTATCTCCTTTTCCATTCATGATATCCATGCAACATCCCTTTCAGCTTGTTCAGCTCTCGGCTCTCGGCTTTCTCGCTGCCTGAAAAGTATTCACGGAAATGCTTTATTTCACTGCACTGTAAACACCGTTTCCCATCTCGCTACAGAGACCGGATAACGAACGATTTGCAGTCATTTGCCCCAAAACAAATCACTACCGGACTTTCACATGCTCGTAAACGCTCAGGCTTGATACCGGTTTACAACCGACAGCATACCCTATTCTGAACGTTCAGGTCACAGGCTCTCCCCCAAGCCCGAATGCCGCGTGCAGCGAGCGCACCGCCAGCTCCAGGTATTTTTCCTCGATCACCACGGAAATCTTGATCTCGGACGTTGTTATAATCTGAATGTTTATCGACTCATCAGCCAGCGTCTTGAACATTTTGCTGGCTATTCCGGCGTGCGATCGCATGCCGACGCCTACCAGCGACACCTTGGCGATTTTCTTGTCCACCGACACGTCTTTGGCACCGATTCGTTCAGCGATATCCGCCACCAGTGCCCGCGTCTGTTCGCTGTCCTGACGTTTTACGGTAAAGGTGATATCAGTGGATCCGTCGGCAGACACATTTTGTACAATTACATCAACTTCAATACCCGCGTCACTGACCGGCCCCAGGACCTGGTAGGCCACGCCAGGGACATCCGGCACCCCGGTGACCGTGACTTTGGCTTCGTCCCGGGTAAACGCTATACCGGAGATAATCGGTGCTTCCATTTCCTTGTCATCCTCCAGAGTAATCAGTGTGCCCGGATCATCTTCAAAACTTGATAGCACCCGCAAGGGGACTTTGTATTTACCGGCAAATTCCACCGACCGGATCTGCAGAACCTTCGCACCCAGGCTGGCCAGTTCCAGCATTTCCTCAAACGTGACGCTACGCAACAAACGGGCGTCTTCAACAACTCTCGGATCCGTGGTGTATACGCCCTTCACGTCCGTATAGATCTGGCACTCATCGGCGCCAAGGGCCGCTGCCAGCGCCACGGCGGACGTGTCCGAACCACCTCGCCCCAGTGTAGTTATATTGCCGTTTTCATCAACCCCCTGAAACCCGGCTACCACCACCACAGAGCCCTTGCCAAGCTCGCCTTTTATACGCTCAGAGTCGATTTCCCGGATGCGAGCTCGCGTATGCGATTCATCAGTCAGTATTCTGACCTGAGCGCCGGTAAAAGAGCGTGCAGCGCAGCCGCGCTTATGCAAGGCCATGCATAACAGGGCAATGGTCACCTGCTCGCCGGTGGAAACCAGGACGTCAAGCTCACGCGGCGTCGGTTGCGCCTGGATCTGCTCCGCGAGCCCGATAAGCCGGTTGGTTTCGCCACTCATGGCAGAAACCACGACGACGATATCGTGACCGCTGGCACGGCTGGCGACGATCCTGTCAGCCACGGCTTCGATACGCTCGACCGTGCCCACCGAGGTCCCGCCAAACTTCTGAACAAAAAACGCCATAGGAATTATTTATCGGAAAAGTTCGTGATTAAACAGAATTGGCAGGACGAATGCAATAGCTGAAATGACGAGATATTGATCATTGTCAAGAGAGTTGTGTCACATAATCATAAACTGATGCCAGAGCGGCTGGCAGCGCCGAGGGATCGCTGCCCCCGGCCATGGCCATGTCGGGCCGTCCGCCCCCCTTGCCACCTACCTGCTGCGCCACCTGATTGACCACATCGCCCGCTTTGATACGGCTGGTGAGATCCTTGCTGACACCCGCTACCAGGCTGACCTTGTCGCCTTCGACACTGGCCAGAACCACCACCGCACTGCCAAGCTTGTTCTTAAGCTGGTCCACAGTATCGCGCAGAGTTTTGCTGTTGAAACCGTCCAGTTGCTTGACCAGCAGCTTGATGCCATTGATGTCGATGGCCTCTGCCGCCATGTCACTACCGGCAGCGCTGGCCAGTTTGCCTTTCAGTTGTTCAAGCTCCTTCTCCAGCGCGCGGCTGTTGGCCGCCAACTGTTGTACCCGGTCCAGCGCACCATCGGCGCCGGTTTTTAACAACTCGCAGATCTGCCGCAGCACGGTCTCCTCGCGTTCGACATAGGTCAACGCACCCATGCCTGTCACCGCCTCAACCCGACGCACGCCGGCAGCGATACCAGTTTCGGCTACGAGTTTGAACAGACCAATATCACCGGTACGCTGCACGTGTGTACCACCGCAAAGCTCTGTGGAGAACTCTCCCATGCTCACCACGCGTACCTGATCGCCATACTTTTCGCCAAACAGGGCCATGGCACCTTTGTCCATGGCCTCGTCGATAGACATGATTTCCTTTTCCACGGCATGGTTTTGCAGGATCTGCGCATTGACCAGCATCTCGATACGTCGCACTTCATCGTCGCTCATCGGTGCATTGTGCGAAAAATCAAAGCGCAGACGTTCGGCGTTGACCAGTGAACCCTTCTGGGTAACATGATCCCCCAACACTGTACGCAGGGCAGCATGCAACAAATGCGTCGCCGAATGGTTAAGCATGATGGCATGGCGGTTTTCTGCCTCAACACTGGCCGACAGCCGATCGCCCACCTTGATGCTGCCCCGGGTCAGCAGGCCCTTGTGCAACACATGTTCGCCCTGCTTTTGCGTGTCCGATACTTCGAACAGCGCCGACACCTTGTCACCCTGACGTATTTCCAGCACACCGCGGTCACCCGCCTGGCCACCGGACTCACCGTAGAATGGGCTGGTGCTCAACAGAACCACTGCTTCCACGTTGCCCATCAGGGCATCAACTGATTTGCCGTTCTGATAAATTGCCAACACGTTGGCGTCTGAATGCAGCTTGTCGTAACCCACAAATTCGGTCCCTACCGGGCTTTCGATACTGAGCTTTTCCACTGCATTGAACTGGCTGGCGGCCCGCGCCTGCTGACGCTGGCCCTCCATGGCCCGCTCAAAACCGGCCATGTCGAGGGTCAAATCATGCTCGCGTGCTACGTCTGCCGTGAGGTCAACAGGAAAACCGTAGGTGTCATACAGACGGAATACCGTGTCGCCGGGCAACTCCTTGCCAGCCAGCTGGCCAATGGCCTGGTTGAGAATCTGCATACCGTTTTCAAGTGTGCGGGCAAACTGCTGCTCTTCCTCTTTCAGCACTTTTTCAACACGCGCCTGTTCTTTTTTCAAGGCCGGATAGGCATCACCCATTTCCCTGACCAGCGCGGATACCAGACGATGGAAAAATACCTCCTTGACGCCAAGCTGATAACCATGGCGCACCGCGCGGCGCACAATGCGACGCAGCACATAACCGCGCCCCTCATTGGAGGGTGTTACGCCATCAAGCACCAGAAAAGCACAAGAGCGAATATGGTCAGCGATGACGCGCAGCGAGGTATTACCCGTGTCCTTGACGCCCGTGACGTCACCGGCGGCGTGCAGAAGATTCTGGAAGAGATCAATTTCATAGTTGCTGTGCACGTGCTGCAGAACCGCAGCCAGACGCTCCAGGCCCATACCGGTATCGACCGACGGTTTGGGCAAAGGAATCAACTCGCCACTGGGCTGGCGGTCAAACTGCATGAACACCAGATTCCAGATCTCGATATAACGATCGCCGTCCTCATCCGGGCTGCCAGGGGGGCCGCCCGCCACGTCGGGACCATGATCGTAGAAAATTTCACTGCAGGGGCCACACGGCCCGGTATCACCCATGGCCCAGAAATTGGAGTCGTCGCCCAGCCGCACCACACGTGAGGCATCAACGCCGATATCATTGATCCAGATGGCAGCGGCCTCGTCGTCGTCCTTGTAAACAGTGACCCAGAGCTTGTCTTTGGGCAGTTTCAGTTCGCGGGTAAGAAATTCCCAGGCATAGGCGATCGCATCGTTCTTGAAATAGTCACCAAAACTGAAATTACCCAGCATTTCGAAAAATGTATGGTGGCGCGCGGTATAACCGACGTTTTCCAGATCATTGTGTTTGCCGCCTGCACGCACACAGCGCTGGGAGCTGACCGCGCGGGAATAGGCGCGCTTGTCGGCACCAAGAAAACAATCCTTGAACTGCACCATGCCTGCATTGGTAAACAGCAGCGTGGGGTCATTGCCTGGCACCAGTGAGCTGCTGGGGACGACTTCGTGGCCTTTGGACCTGAAGTAGTTCAGGAATGTCTGACGTATTTCGTTACTTTTCATCGGTGCTTCCGTTTACACATGCATTGATCAGCGTTTTGCCCGCCTCGTTCGCTCTCGGCCAGCCAAATATGGCGGCAGATTATACTCTTATAGCAGTTTAATTACAGAACCGCGTTGCTACTCGGCGATATCAATTTTACCGTTACTGGACAACAGGATAGCAATCGGACGTGTTCGGGGGAAATGCGATAAAACTATGGTGGTGATAATCAGAAATGGCACACATAGAAACATGCCGGCCACACCCCAGATATAACCCCACAGGGCAAGATTGAACAGGATAACAACCGGGCTCAGGTTAAGCGAAGTGCCCATCAGACGCGGCTCCAGAATATTGCCGATACACACCTGCAGCGCACCGATGGACAGCAGCACGATCAGGGACAGTGCGATACCTTCGTTGGACTGCGCCAGCGCAATGGTGGCAGGAAAAATGGTGGCAATAATGGACCCCACGGTAGGGATGAAGTTCAGCAGAAAAATCAGCACACCCCACACTTCCGGGAAGTCCACGCCCAGCACCCGTAGCACCAGGTAACTCAGGATACCGGTCAGCAGACTGGTAAACATCTTGATGCTGATGTATTTCTGCACATCCTTGCGTACGCGGTTAATAATTCTGCGCACGCTGCGCTCTCGTGCCTCATTACCCACCAGGGCTGACAATTTGGCATTGAAGTTTCCCTGTTCCAGCAGCAGAAAACCGACGTAAATGATGATAAGTACACCGTCAGCTGCCAGTCCGGTGAAGGTCAGAGCTGTCGCGGTGACCAGCGCAGAGATATCGAGCCACTCGGTCACCATTTGTGCCATACCACCGGCAGGCAGGCTATCAGCAAAAGGAAAGGCGACCCAGTAAGCGCGCAGATTGGCCTCGTAGACACGGGCTACGCTGCCAAGATCGTTCAGGCTGCCGCTGATAAACTGTATGATCACCGAAACGGCAATCAGGAACATCAGAATGGAGGCAATAAAACACAGGGGTCGTGGAATATGGAAATGTCCGATCTGAAGTCGGCTGAAACCAGCCGCCAGCACATTGATCAGAAACCAGAACACAATGGCAATGACCAGAGGCAAAAACAGGTTCTGCCCCACAACCAGCAGGTAAATGGTCAGCGCCACCAGTGCGGCGCTGAGCGTCACATTGATCAAGGCTCTTTGTTGCGGCTTGACGTCCATTCGGCGCTCCCTGGCACTATGACAAGCTTCAGGCTGACATTAGCCGCAACATCATAAACTGGCAAAGGCATCCAGTACGATAGTGGGCGTCAACAACTGCGGCAATATAACCGGTTCCGCCGATGGATCGCCAGGGTAGAGAATATACAGTGGCACACTGGGGCGATCGAACTCATCCAGCACCCGGCTGATTTCCGGATCCTGGTTGGTCCAGTCGCCTTTCATGTAGGTGATCCCTCTGTCGCGCATGGCCTGCTGGACCCGCTGCGTGCTGAGGGTAGTCTGCTCATTGGCCAGACAGGTGATACACCAGGCTGCGGTCATATTAACCAGAACCGGCGTACCGCTGTCGCGCAATTCTGCCACACGGGCAGAGGCAAAGGGCTCAAAGTCAGCTTCGTAGTCGGCGCCACTCATATCGACACCCGAATCAGGATTGCCCAGTCGCGGCTCCAGCAAGGGCATGCGCAGCACCGACAGCGCAACTGCAATGAGCACCAGACTCACCACGGTATTGGCCCGGCGCCAGCCGGTCGCGGCGCTGCTGCCCTTCTGCAGCAGCCACAGTGCCAGCGCCAGCAATAGCGCGGCGGAGGCTACCGCCACCATGCCATTGACACCTACCTGAACGCCCAGTACCCACAGCAGCCACAGCGCGGCGGCATACATCGGGAAAGCCATGAACTCCTTGAAGGTCACCATCCATGGCCCCGGCTTGGGCATGTGTTTCATCAATGCCGGACTGAAGGCCAGTGCCAGGAATGGCAAGGCCATGCCCAGCCCCAGGAAAGCAAACACGACCATCGCCACCAGCCACGACTGGGCCAGTGCAAACCCCAGTGCCGCGCCCATAAACGGTGCCGTGCAAGGACTGGCAACCACCGTCGCCAGCACACCGGTAAAGAAGGAAGACTTGTAGCCTTTGGATGTGGTCAGGCTGTCTCCCACGCCCATCAGGCGGGTACCAAATTCGTAGACGCCGGACAGGCTCAGGCCCATGACAAAGAACAGGAACACCAGCAGGGCCACAAACCACGGCGACTGCAGCTGGAATGCCCAGCCGACGGCCTCACCGCCGGCGCGCAACACCAGCAACACAGAGGCAAGTGCCATGAAAGTCAGCACAATACCTGCCGTGTAAGCCAGACCGTGTACTTTTTTCTGAGCGCTGCTGGCACCGCCTTTGGCAGTCAGGTTAAGTACCTTCAGCGACAACACCGGGAACACACAGGGCATCAGGTTAAGGATCACCCCGCCCAGCATGGCAAATACAATGATGGTTAACAGGTTGCGCTCTCCTCCGGCCAGGTTACCGGGCCCTGCCTGGTCACGGGCGACCGCCGCGATTGCGGCAAGACCGTCTGCGCTGGCTGGTTCGGCGGTGATCGTGTAGCCACGCACCTGGCCGTCGCCATGTTGCACCGCCAGCAGACCGTTAATCTGTTCAAGGTCGGTCAGCATCCGCCGCGGTTGCTCATGGGTTATCTGCACAACGCCCGGCATCAGCGTCACATCGCGCAACGGGCCCGGCTTAAGAATGCGGCGCTGC
>CAJXPR010000109.1 GCA_913058135.1 uncultured Gammaproteobacteria bacterium | reverse complement strand
TACACAGAGTAGATCGTCGGCAGCGTCAGATGTGTATAAGAGACAGAGGAAGAACAGGAAAAGTCCGATAAGGCTGACAGAAAGGCGCGCAAAAAGCTGGCCAAGGCCGAGAAGAAGCAGGCGCGCAGAGAGCTTGAGGAAATCGAAGCCGCTCAGCGTAGTATTGAAGCTGAAGACGACAACTTTGATGATGACGATGGCATCCTGTCGGTACGTGAAACAGAGCGACCCGGCGCCGCCGAGCGAGCGCGGGCCGAGCAGTTGCGGCAGAGTCAACTGGACCTGGATGACGCTGACGATGAGGCCTACGCGCAGGAAGAGGAAGCCCGTTCGCAGGAGCCACCGTCCTACAGCGAAGTGCTGGTGATCAACGTGATGGCGCGCCCGGGCACCGAACTGCTTGGTGATGACCTTTTACCTGTGCTGATGAGCAATGGTCTGAAGTTCGGCGAGATGTCGATTTTTCATCGCCATACCGACAAGATAGGTAGTCGTAAAAATGGGCCGGTAGTGTTCAGTGTTGCCAATGCGCTTAACCCCGGCACCTTTGATCTCAACCAGATCAGCGAATTTGCCACGCTGGGTGTGTGTTTCTTCATGACCCTGCCCAACGTTGTCAACAACATGATGGCATTTGAGCAGATGCTGGCGACTGCGCGTAAGGTACAGGCCGCGCTGGATGCCGAACTTAAGGACGACAACCGCTCCGTCATGACTGCGCAAACGGTTGAACATTATCGTCAGCGTATCCGTGACTTTGAGCTACAGGAATTAAAAAACGCTCGCGCACGGTAAGCGTCCACAGCCATGGCCGACATTTCTCTTGAGCAAGCGACGCACGAAATTGATGACCTGCGTCGCCAGATCAATCATCACAACTCCCTGTATCACCAGTTCAGCGCGCCGGAGATTCCGGACGTAGACTATGACAGGCTGTTTGATCGCCTGGTCGAGCTGGAAACCGCGTTTCCGCAATTACTGACACCTGACTCTCCCACGCAGCGGGTGGGGGACAAACCGCTGGCCGGTTTTGCGCAGGTCAGACACGATGTGCCGATGATGTCGCTGGCCAAAGTATTTAACGATACTGATCTGGCCGACTTTGAAGCGCGCATTCTGAAACGCCTGGAAATCGAAGACGAAGATGCCGAGCCGCCCATTTACAGCTGCGAGCCAAAGATCGACGGCGTGGCAGTCAGCCTGCTGTACGAACAGGGTCTGCTGATGCGCGCCGCGACCCGCGGCGATGGTGTGACCGGTGAAGACATCACCCACAACGTGCGCACTATCGGCAGCATCCCACTGCGGCTGGACACCAGCGGCAGCCTTGAGCGCCTGGACAGCCCTGAGCGCATGAAAGTGCCCGAGCGCCTGGAAGTGCGTGGCGAGATCTACATGACCCGTTCCGGCTTTGCCGCCATGAACGAAGAAGCCGGGCGCAGCGAAGATGGCCGCACCTTTGTCAACCCACGCAACGCCGCCTCTGGCGCCCTTCGCCAGCTCGACCCGCGTGTTGCTGCCAGGCGTCCGCTGCGGTTTTTTGCCTATTCGGCGGTTGTGCAGGGCGACACCCACAGTGGCATCCTTGATTTGTTGGGCCAATGGGGCTTGCCGCTCAACCCGGAGCGTGCAGTCGTGTCCGGTTATCAGGCCTGTCTGGATTACGCCAATCAGCTGCTCGCCAAGCGCGACCAGCTGGACTACGAAATCGATGGTGCCGTGATCAAGGTCGACAGCATCCGCCTGCAAAACGAGCTGGGCAGCAACGCCCGCACGCCGCGCTGGGCCATGGCCTATAAATTCCCCGCCGAAGAAGCCTCCACTGTTGTCAACGACGTGGAATTCCAGGTGGGCCGCACTGGCACCATCACGCCGGTCGCGCGCCTGAAGCCGGTCTTTGTCGGCGGCGTCACCGTCAGTAATGCCACGCTGCACAACATGGACGAAATCGAGCGGCTGGGCCTGCGCATTGGCGATCGCGTCATTCTGCGCCGGGCCGGTGATGTCATCCCCAAGATCGTGTCGGTGGTAAAGGGAACGTCGGAGAAGGCGGCGGAAAAGGGGACGTCCGAAATCAGGATGCTGACCCATTGCCCGGCCTGCAACTCCCCGGTCGAAAAGGATGGCGAGGTTTTGTACCGCTGCACCGGCGGTCTGATTTGCCCGGCGCAGCGCAAGGAATCGTTGAGGCATTTCTGCTCACGCGCTGCGCTGGATATAGAAGGGCTGGGCGAAAAACTGGTCGAGCAACTGGTTGACGCCGACATGGTTAAAACCGTGGCTGATGTGTTCACACTGGGCAAGGATGATCTGCTCGGTCTCGAGCGCATGGGCGAAAAATCCGCCGACAATCTACTGGCTGCCATCAATAAAGCCAAATCCACTACCTTGCCGCGACTGCTGTACGGGCTGGGTATCCGTGAAGTGGGGGAGGCGACGGCGCTGTCGCTGGCCACCCACTTTGGCAGCCTGGAAAAACTGATGCAGGCCGACCAGGAGGCGCTGGAACAGGTCGCCGATGTCGGGCCCATCATGGCTGCACACATTGCGCATTTCTTCGCCAACGAAGAAAACGATAAAGTTATTGAGCAACTACGCGAACGTGGCGTCACCTGGCCGGAACATCAGGCGCAGACCGTCTCCGATGAATTGGCCGGGCAGACCTGGGTGCTTACCGGCACGCTGGAAACCATGACGCGCGATGAAGCCCGCGCGGCGCTGCAGGCGCTGGGTGCCAAAGTGTCGGGCAGCGTCTCCAAAAAAACCAGCTGTGTGGTGGCCGGCCCCGGTGCCGGCTCCAAGCTCGACAAGGCCACTGAACTGGGCGTTAAAGTCATCGACGAGCAGGGGCTGATTGAGCTGCTGAAGAGTTAATGGGCTAAACCCCTCCGTCCCCATTAACGCCGTTAACGACTAGGCTGCCACTGTGTGCACTCGCCCCGGTAGTCGGGACAGTGTCAAATCAGCCATGTCTACCTTGGTGCTGGCGTTGTCTATATCAATGCCAGACAGATTTCCGTCGGCGTCGTAGTCCAGTACGATCCCTTCAGATACTTCTCGACTTTCCACACTGGCTCTGTCTGACAGGTCGATGTATAACGAATCCGTTTCCGGGAAGTAATTGAGTTTCATGGTTTAAAACCTCTATCAGGAAAAGCGTTATGCACTGTGACTTTATCGCTAAGAGTTACAACTCTCAAGTAGCGTCCATTCAGTTCAGGAATTTGTCTCCAGAACCTGTAACGATTACCTTCTTGAGGTTCTGAGTGTTCAGGGCGATCAAGGACATATTCACACCATGACTTGCGTAAGTAGGCGCGTTTCCTCAATACATTGCGTTCGAAATAATCCGTGTAGTGGATTGTTGTCGGCATAAACACTCCTTGTTATTGCCGGTTCTGACTGCTGTCTTATGGTTGTAGCACAAACTTACAGGCGTCCCCTTTAAAACCCAAGTACCCGGCGGATCCAGCTTCTGCCCAGCTCTTCGCGGCAGCTGGCGTATTGCTGCTGGTAGCGGTTGGCGTTCTGCTGCACGCGCTCGGCCACCGGCATCAGCCAGGCCTTGTCGCGGTAGCTGCCCCGGTTAAAGCCGGTATGCCCCTCGTGGTAGGCCAGGTACAGATTGCGGGCATCGTCTTGCTGGATGCTGTTACGACGGTAACTGTGCTGGTTGTACCAGCCTACAAAGTCGACGGCGTCGCCGAAATTGCTGCGCCGGGCCAGGCGATTGCCGGTCTCGCGCCGGTACTCATCCCAGGTGGTGTTCAGCGCCTGGGCGTAACCCCGCGCTGTGGATGGCCGGGTCCAGGGGATAAACCCCAGCAAGCGGGTGCGCTGCGGCCGGGCGCGGGCCTGAAACCCCGACTCCTGATTGATAAACGCCATGGTCACCGGCACTGGCACACCCCAGCGCTCCTCGGTGCGTTCGGCCGCCCGATACCAGGCACGCCGCTCCTCAAACATGTCACACACATTGCCGGGGTTGGCCGGGCGCGTGCTCACGCAGGCGGTGAGGAAAAGCATCAGGGTTAATGTCAGTATGAGTCTCATCGGGTTAGTATAGCCTGTTAATGCTAAAAGGAGCGGTTGTGGACAGGGATTTCAGACACGATATCAATGCATTGCGCGCTCTCGCAGTGGTGGCGGTGCTGCTGTTTCATTTCGGCGTGCCAGGCTTTGCCGGGGGGTTTGCGGGCGTTGATGTGTTTTTTGTCATCTCCGGCTACCTGATGGCATCCATCATCATGACCCGGCTGCAGCAACAAACCTTCAGCCTCGCTCACTTTTATCTGGCCCGGGCGCGGCGGATTGTGCCGGCGCTGGCGGTACTGGTGGCCACGCTGCTGCTGATCGGTTGGTGGCTCCTGCCGCCCATGGACTACCGCGATCTGGCCGCCAACAGTGTCTACGCGCTGGTGTTCATCGCCAATATTCGCTTCCAGCGCGACGCCGGCTATTTCGAAGCCGCGGCGCACGACAACTGGCTGCTGCACACCTGGTCGCTGGCCGTGGAAGGGCAGTTCTACCTGCTGCTGCCGATGCTGCTGATGTTGCTCTGGCGCCTCAAACTCAACAAACAACTATTACCTGTGCTCGCCGTCCTGCTGCTCGCCTCGCTGGCGCGCTCCGCCTGGCTGGCCCACAACAGCCCCGACGCCGCATTTTTCCTGTTACAGAGCCGCGCCTGGCAGCTGCTCACCGGCGTCGTCGCCTTCCTGCTTAGCCAACACGCGCTGGCCGCTAAACTACAACAACACCCCAAAGCCGCCACCATAACCGGCCTGATACTGATCCTGGCCACCGTCCTCAGCATCGATGCCGCCACCGCCTGGCCCGGAATGGCGGCAATCGCGCCCGTTGCCGGCACCGCGATCCTGCTGCTCACTGCCCATCAGGCCATCTGGATGCGATCGGCCCCGGTGCAGATGCTCGGTCTCAGCTCCTACTCCTTATACCTGTGGCACTGGCCCGTGGTCGTGGCACTGATCTTTCTCGACATCGCCGACAATCCGCTGGCCATCATCGCCGGCATGGCGCTGTCGGTGTTTCTGGGAATGCTGTCCTGGCACCTGATCGAAAACCCCAGCCGGCAATCGCTCAAGTCGGGCCCTGTGCTAGTCGGCATAATTGCCGTCACACTCACCCCCGCCGTGCTGATCTACTCGCAGAACGGCATCATCGGCCGGTTGCCACCAGATGCTGAACGCGCCGCTGCCGAAGCACAAAATTATGACCCGCGGCGCGATGAATGCCTGGCGAATAACGGCTTCGACTTCCCCTGGTGCCACTATGGCGGGACGGACACCCGCGCCATCGTGGTCGGCGACAGCCATGCCAGCAGCCTGTTCACCGCCTTTGCCGCAGCCATGCAGGATGATGAAAGTGGTAACGGCGCCGGTGTCGTCGACAAATCTGCCACCCTGCAAGGTGCAAGACCCGTAAACAGCCCTGGTGCGCAAAACAGCCCTGGTGCGCGAAACAGCCCCGGCGTCATTGCCAGCGCCTACAATGGCTGCCCAACGCTGCTGCAAGGCACCAGTATCGACAACAGCGCCGGCTGCCGTGCCTTTAATGACTACCTGGTCGAGCAAATGCAGACCCTGCCTGACGACATCCCGCTGATCATCGTCAACCGCAGCAGCGTCTACCACCTGGGCAGCAACCTCCGCGGTGACAGCGATTTCCGGCGGCCGCTGGTGACTTACGGGAATCACCCGACCAGTTCCGGTGCCGGGCTCACCGAACGATATACTCACGACCTGATCGCCACCGCTTGCCATTTTGCCGTGCAGCGACCGGTGTATCTGGTCCGGCCGATTCCGGAGATGCCCGTGGATGTGCCGCGCGCCATGGCTCGCCGGCATCTGCTGAACCGGGCAGGGGAGGTGCGACTCAATCGCGACGTGTATGACCGCCGTCATGCTGCCGTGTGGCAGGCTCAAGACCAGGCAGTGGAGCAGTGTGGTGTGCAGATTCTGGACCCCACGCAGGCGCTTTGTGATGCGGAATACTGCTACGGCAGCGACAACGGCCGGCCGCTGTACTACGACGAAGATCATCTGTCGGAATTTGGCGCTTCCCTTTTAACATACCCATCAGTCTAATAGTCAACCTCTTGGTGTCAGGCGTAGCATTAACACGATGTCATTCCAAATCACGTAAAGAGGATACAGGTCATGAGCCAGCATCTTGTTTTTCTGATCCACGGCATGGGCGAACACAAGAAGGGCTGGTCCGCTGACGCGCAGTCCACACTTAAAAAAGCCTACGAACAATACCCCAACCTGGCGTCCATGCCGTTTGATGACGCCTATATGTTTCACGAGATAACCTACGATCACCTGTTTGAGGGCATCCGTGATGCGTGGCAGGGTGAGGCGGATGCGGTGAAGGAACGACTGGTTGCCATGGGGGTGGGGAGCGGCCTGATTCATACCCTGACGCGTCTGGCGCAATCGGGCACCGGCGATGGCTTCTTTCGCACGCACGTGCTGGATGTCATCTTCTACCGGTTTTTTCCCACCGTGCGCGACCCGGTACGTATGCACGTTGCTAAAGCCATTACCGAAAAGCTGAACGAACTCCGGCGTAACACCACCCACGCCATCAAGTGGTCCGTGATAGGCCATTCACTGGGCACCGCCGTCTGCCATGACACACTGCACCTGATGTTCGGCGAGCCTTCTGCCGCAGGCGGCAATATCCCCGGCATCGAGGCATTGAGCGTCCGTAATTTCTCCCCCCACGTGTACCTGGCCTGCGCCAACGTCTCGCGTATTTTGTCGAAAGGCAACGAGATCCCGGTCTATACTTCACGGTGCCGACCGGCTCTCACGCCCAGCCGCGATGCGATACTGCGTTACTTTCTCAACGCCTGGAACATGTTTGACCCCTTTACCCGGCCTTCGCGCTTTGAGCCCTCGCATAGCTGGCTGGATGCGCGCACCCAGGCCGCGCGACATGCCCGGTTCCAGGACATCAAGACCACCGAGGTGCGACAAAAGAACGTCCACGCGCTGGAACATTACCTGGAAAACCCCGCCGTGCATGTGCCATTTTTCCGCGCCACCCACGACTTCATGGGCATTGTCAGTCAGAGCGAAGCCAGCCAGGCGCTGCAGGATTATCGCCAGACTGTGCTGCAGGCGCACCTGGGTTCGCATAGCGAAGAACTGCGCGCGCTGATCGAAACACATGGTGGTGAGCTCGAAGACCTGTTGAGCATGGCCCACACCTTCCAGACCATGCAGGAGGCACCGCGATGAAAATACTCAACCGCGTTTCCATACAAAGCAGCCGGGTCTTCCTGCTAATTCTGAGCCTCTGCTCAAGCGCCTTGCTGTTGATGCCGGCCACCGCTCTGGCACAACTTCCTGCATGCACCACGCCCACGGGCAACACCGTTGACGAAATTGTGGGCAGCCTGCAGACGCAGATGCGCAACAACTGTTATGGCGAGAGCCGCGACAACAGCGAACTGAAACTGTGGTTCGACCGGCAACTCACCGAGGCGGAAATCCCGGACCAGGGCGATCTGCAGGAGAGCCACCTGCAGGCGGTAGAGGCCATCATGCAGCGCCTGAGCAGCACTGTGCGCAGCCACGCCGCTGACTTCGAAAATGCCAACCGGCCCGGTTCACTGGCCTTGCGGACCGTGGCAAATCGCCTGGCCAGCGAAACACCCTCACAAACGTCGGGTCCTTCCCCGGCTACCGTCATCGATGACAACGACGGCGGTTGGAGGCTCGATTTCGAGGAGGACCGCTATGGCCCTGATGCCAACGACCGGCCGATGTTTTCCCCAAAACTTGACTTGCTGCAACCCAATTGCCAGGCGCAAACCGATACCGATGATTGCCGGGCCGCTGTGGTGGCGCTTGTCGACCTGGTCCGCGTCGCCAATCTGATGCAATCGGTCCATCAGCGAGCCGACCGCAGCCTGGGCGTGAACCTGCTGGCTTACCAGCGCGCCGAAGTGATGTGGGACCTGTATACCAACGAGGCCCGCGTGCAATATCCCTGGGAGATGGTCGTGAACGGCGCGTTATACCAGCGGGATATCAATGAGCTTGAGGCAGAGCAGGGGTATGAACTGGCGCTGGTCGACCGGCTGCCGCCCGACCGCCAGATCATCCTGCTGCACCCGGGTGTGGGGCTGGAGTACGTGGACGATGCCACTGATGGCGGTCACCTGGAACCGGCCGTGGTCATGGAATGGCTGGGGTTCAACACCTGGCGCTACCGGGGCAGTGGCAGCGACGTCACCATGGCCAGGCCGCTGGGCGTCTCGCTGGTCACTACCTTGTCTGACCGCGACGGTGGCAAAAGTGTCGGACACGGCCTGGCGTTCCACTGGAACCACACCATGACCACCGGCGTCACCTGGCGCAGCGGCGGCGAAGTCGGCCTGTTTATCAGCATCGGTCTGGCCGACCGCTTTAGCAGCGAGCAGGGCCGGCTGTCCAGAATCAAGGATATTTTCGGAGCATTGCGACCATGAGTGTGGATTAAAAGGGACGGCGGTTTCCCGTGGCAGCAGGGTCTGCGGGTGAGCGATTTCGTGCCCAGCGTCAGGCTGCCCGGTGTAAAGTCGAAGGCGACGTTGGATGTGCATCCAGGTTTCAGTATAGTAGCAACACAGAATCCATTGTCTGAATGCAGGGAAGCACGCTCACTATATGGATATATCACAACTCTTTATCGCCCTGGTACTGATCGCGCTGATCATTCTACTGGTCTGGGGCCGATACCCGGTGGCCGTGGTCTTTTCTGCGGCTGCCTTCCTGTTTTTCATCACCGGCCTGATTGACTTTGCCACCCTGTCCCGACAACTGATCAACCCCGGTCTGGTGACCGTGGTGCTGCTGATGCTGGTGGCCACGGTGTTGGACAAGGTGCGGCTGCTGGAAATCTGGACGCACAGGATTGTGCAGGGGCCTTACCGCTGGGCGCTGCTCAAGTTGATAACACTGGTGGGTGTGCATTCGGCATTTCTGAACAACACCGCCGTGGTGGCCTCGCTGATTGGACCGCTGCGGGCGGCGTACAAGGGGCAGGCGCCCAGGCTGTTGTTGCCCTTGTCCTATGCGGCAACGCTGGGGGGCATGATGACCCTGATAGGCACCTCCACCAATCTGCTGGTGAGTGGTTTTGTGGTGGGGGCCGGACTGCCGGCCCTGTCGCTGTTTGCGCCGTTGTCGCTGGGCCTGGTGTTGTTTGCCGCCTGCGCGCTGGTGATGGTGGTGCTGTATCCGTTCCTGCTCAAGGACGCCGAGACCGAGGAACCGGCGCGCGAGGACTATCTGATTGAAGCGGTGGTGACGGCTGAGTCGCCGTTGGTCGGGCGCACGGTGGAGAACAATGGGCTGGCCAGACTGGATGCGTTGCAGCTGGTCGAAATTGTGCGCCCGGATCAACTGATTGCCCCGGTGCGGCCGCAGCAGATGGTGCGCGCTGGCGATGTGCTGGTGTTTGCCGGCGATGTCAGTCGACTGGATTTACTGGCGCAGTTTCAGGGGCTGGAAATTGATGGCCATGTCGATGGTGTGCCCACCAATAACCTGATGGAGGTGATGGTCAGCGGTGAGTCGGTGCTGGTCAACCGGCGCTTGCGGTCGATGGATTTTCGTACCCAGTTTGATGCAGCACTGGTGGCGGTGCGGCCGGTACGCGCGCGGTTTGAGTCGCGGCCCGGTGTGCTGCGCGGCAAACAGCCGGAGCGATTGCAGGCCGGGGATTTGCTGGTGCTGGCGGTAGGCCGTGATTTCCAGTCCCGCAATAACCTGGCGCGTAACTTTCTCCCGGTGTCGCGGCCCATCGTGTCCAAGTTTGCCAAGCCCTGGAAGGGCACGCTGGCACTGATGGCGTTTCTGGTAACGATTCTGGGCGCGGCACTTGGCTGGTTTCCGTTCATCAATGGCCTGGTCTGTTTGCTGGTGGCGTATCTGGCGGCCGGGATGGCGCGTGCCGGGGAGCTGCGCCGCAGTGTGCCGTGGCAGTTGATTTTTACCATTGGCTCGGCGCTGGTGGTGAGTCAGGTGCTGACCAGCAGCGGCCTGGCAGGCATGATGGCCTCCGGTGCGCTGGCGGCCATTGGCAATGACCCGCGTGTGGCGATTGTGGTGGTGTTGCTGATGACGGCGCTGCTGACTGAGATGATGACCAACAACGCTGCCGCTGCGCTGATGTTTCCCATTGCATTGAGCGCCTCGGTGTCGCTGGATGTCAGCTACATGCCCTTTGTCATGGCGGTGATTTACGGTGCCAGTGCATCCTTCCTCACGCCCCACGGCTACCAGACCAATCTGATGGTGATGTCGCCCGGCGGTTATCGCCCGCGGGACTACCTGCGCGCAGGTTTTCCGGTGTCACTGGTTTACCTGGCATTGGCGGCGTGGCTGATTCCGGTGTTTTTCCGGTAGCGGAGTCGAAGGGTTTTACATTCATTTGCAGGCCTACTTAACCTTAGGGCAAAGCCATGGCATATCCCCAATTCAAATGCTGCATCATCATCGGCGCCGGCCCGGCCGGTATGACCGCGGCGCTGTACCTGAGCAGGTTCCACCGCAAGGTGACCGTGGTCGATGCCGGCAACAGCCGCGCACGCTGGATTCCGCAAAGCCACAACTGCCCGGGGTTTCCGGCCGGGTTAAGCGGCGACGAATTACTGGCGCGCCTGCACACCCAGGCCGCCCAGTACGGCACCCAGGTGACCCGGGCCAGGGCGTCGCAGTTGGAGCGTGTAGATGGTGGTTTCCGCGTCACGGACAGCGGCGGTGAGCAATACCACGCACGCACTGTGCTGCTGGCCACCGGCATTGAGGATGTGTTGCCGCCGCAGCCCTGGGTAGAAAAGGCCGTCGGCTGTGGGGCGCTGCGCCTGTGCGCCATCTGTGATGGTTTTGAGGCCAGCGACGGCGATCTTGCCGTGTATGGCCCGCTGCACTCGGCGATTGAGCATGCCAAATTTATGCGCACCTATTCGGCGGCGGTGACGCTGGTGCAAAGTGACGACGAGCCCGTGGATGCACAGCTGCGCCAGCGCGCCGATGAATTAGGCATCGTGTTGATGAAGAAGCCGGTGGACTTGCTGTTTGATGGCGAGCGTTGTGGCTTCATTGGCTCCAGTGGTAAGCGTTATGACTTTGACACCGTTTACCCTGTGCTGGGCAGTCGCTCACAGGCGAACCTGGCCATCGAGCTGGGCGCGCGCGTAGATGAGGGCAACGAACTGGTGGTGGACGCGCACCAGATGACTTCAATCTGTGGCTTGTATGCCATCGGAGACGTGGTCAGCGCACTGAACCAGATCTCAGTGGCGGTGGGACACGCAGCAGTGGCTGCGACGGCTATCCATAATGTGTTGCCGCGTAATTTGCGGGGATAAGAACGGGGCGGCACCCCCCATTCTTATCCCGCCACCAGCAACCACAGCGGGATGGCAGCAAAGGCGAACAGCGTCTGGGCGCTGATAATATTGGCCATCATCACGGCATTACCGCCCAATTGCCGGGCCAGGATGTAGGCGGAGGAGGCCGTGGGCAGGCAGGCCAGCAGGAGCAGAACCTGCTGACTGAGCACATCCAGTTGCAGCCAGATTGCCAGGCCCAGCGTCAGCGCCGGGAAGATGCCGAATTTGAGTACACTGGCCAGCACGATGGTGGGCCAGTCCTGCTTTAGTGTGCCCACGCTGAGCGCGACGCCGACGGAGAGCAAACCGAGCGGTAAGGCGGCGGCGCCCAGGCGCGCCAGAAACTCTTCAATCCAGACCCCGGCCCACAAAGAGCCCAGCCCCACGCCGCTGATGTTGAGCACGACGCCCAGCAGGCAGGCGACGATCAGCGGGTTAGTCCATAATCCCTTTAACACATCGCTCAGTTTCTTGCCGTTGCCTTCAATGGCTACAGAGAAGGTGAGGACGCTCAGCACATTGACCAGCGGGATCATGATGGCCACCGCAATGGCAGCAATGACCAGGCCCGGATCACCAAACAGGGCGCTGGCCACCGCCAGGCCGATATAGGTGTTGAAGCGGATCGCGCCCTGAAACAGCGAAGTGAAATCGGCGGCGTTGCGGCTTGCCCACGGCTTGATCAACCACACCAGCGCGCTGGTGAGAAAAACCGCGGCGCAGATGACCAGCGCAAAGCGGCCGAAGTCGGCATTGCTGAAGTCGGCCAGAGCCAGCCGGTGCACCAGCAGCGCGGGAAATGCAACGTAGTAGGTCAGCCGCTCAATGCCCGGCCAGAACTCGGCGCCGGGGAAGTTGATGCGGCGCAGCAGCGCACCAAACAGTATCAGCAAAAATACCGGGCCCAGGGCGTTGGCGATCATCAGGGATTCCGTATCCGTAACAAAGCGGGCAGTGTAACATCAAGGGCGTAAAGGGGACGGAGGAGTTTATGATCGACCTGCTAATATGGCTTGCAGCCATTATGCTTGTTGTTGGCGGCCTCATCGGTCTGGTGCTGTCTCTTATACACATCTCCGAGCCCACGAGACAGGCAGAAATCT